>JABFRG010000125.1 GCA_013141295.1 Polyangiaceae bacterium | reverse complement strand
ACCATGCAGCCAGCGCCGCCGCCGCGTGTGCCGATGCGCGGCTCGCTGCCGCCCGCGCGTACCGGGCCGCCGGCGCGCTCGCGAAGGCCATCGGCATGGCGCGTCTGGGAATCGCCTGGCCCGGTGCCACCGTCGCGACGCGAACGGCGCTGGCCAAGGAGCTCGCCGAGGGATACTCCGGGCTCGCGCTTTTATCCGAGGCCGCGTCCGCCTACGCCATCGCCCTCGACGGAGCCTCTGACGCCAGCGACCGTGGCAAGCTCCTCGGGGCGGTCGTTCCCATCTGGTTCGCGCTCGGCAGCGACGCCGAGGCAGCTCGCCAAGTCGGCGACTTCGCCAAGCGGTTTCCCGATGCGAAGGAGAGCGGCGTCCTCACCCTCGGCGTGGTGCAGCGCGCCGTCGATCAGGAGCGCTGGGGCGACGCGCTCGCGGCGGGTAAGGGCGCGCTCGACCGTGGTTACCCGCCGGATGTCTCGGTGCGTCTGGCAGTGCTGGCGGCCCGTGCCACGCGTGCGATTCACAAGGACGAGCGCCATGTCCCGCTCGCGCAGGTGGCGCTTCGGCTGGCCGGCGATCCGTCGACGCTCACGCCACGTCTGCGGAGCGCGTGGCCCGACGAGGACGAAGCCCACCAGGATCGAAGGCTCGCCCAGACGCTCACGGTCCTCGGTGAGGCGCACTTCATGGTGGCCGAGGCGCAGCAGCGCGCGGAGGTCGACGCGCTCCGCGTCCCGACCTTTCGCGGCGGCACCCTCGGGGTGTTCGCGAGCACCATGCTCCGACCCTGGATCGAGAAGAAACGCGCCGCCATCGAGGCGGTTTCCCGGGCGTACGCTGCCATTCTCGACATTCAGCCCGCGCCGCCGCCTCGGTGGGTGATCGCCGCCGGCCGCAACGTCGGGCTCATGTGGGCCGGATTCGTCGACGATCTCGATGGTCTCGGCGCGCGGCACGAGACCGTGAAGAACTTTCGCGATGCGGTGCGGGGCTTGACGGAGCCCTACCGAACGGGGCGCGCGCAGCCAGCGATGCGCGCCTGCGTGAGCTACGCGACGAAGTTTCAGTGGATCGACCCCGGGGTGCGCGACTGCGAGCGGTGGCTCGCGAAGAACTACCCGGCTACCCTCGTGCCCGTGGACGAGCTCGTCCCCCGCCTGGTCGCGGTGCGAAGCTTGCCCCTCGAGCCGCCGCTTCGTCCCGCTGCCCCTTGATTCCGGCGTTTCCCGGCTGGCGATGCGAAGGCGAGATGCTACTGTCCGCCTGTGCGCCTACCAGCCCTTTTTGCCGTGTCTTGCCTCTCCTTCGGCCTTGCGTGTGGTGGCGGCGATAGCGCTGGCACCAGCGAGGACGAGAGTGCCTACGGCGGTGAGACCGCCGACGACAGCACGACCGGAAGCGATCTCACCTCGGCGCATGCGGTCACCGGCTTCAAGGCCCTCGAGACGCCGGTCAGCCGGGTGCTCTCCCAGGACCTCACGGCGCTCCTTCCCGTTGGCGCCTCGGTGCCGGCGCGCAGCACCGTCACCGCCACGCGTAGCCTCTCCCTCGAGGGAACCCCGGCCTACCTGGTGGTCGCCGAGCCGAGCATGCGCTCGCTGGTGGTGAAGAAGAGCGACTTCGACGCCGCCGCGGCGGCCGGCACCTCGGTCTTCACCTCGACCCTGAAAGAGCACGTGCAAGCGCCGTTGAGCCGCGTGCTCGTCGCCGATGCCGCCCAGGAAATGGCGGTCTCCATCGACATGTGCCAGTCGAGCAAGGCCTGGGACCTCGCGCTCTTCGACTGGCTCCGGCAGGTCGGTCGCGCCATCGGTGCGCCGGTGCCGGTGGCCATCGCCATGACCGGTGGATGGGCCAAGGCGCACGGTCCGCAGCTCTTGCAGCTCATCGGCTGGCACGCGGCCAAGGAGCTCGACATCGTCTGGGTGAACCACTCGTACACGCATCCGCTCAACTGCAACGCCGCGAAGACCAGCTGCGCGTTCCTCACCGCCCCGAGCGTGGACTTCCTCGCCGAGGTCACCGAGAACGAGAAGCTGCTGCTCGGCCAAGGCGCGGTGCCGAGCGCGCTCTTCCGTTTCCCCGGCCTGGTGCACGATAGCGGCCGCCGTTCGCAGCTCTCGGGGCTCTCGCTGTTCGCACTCGATGCCGATACCTGGCTCGCCAAGGGGCAACCCACCCACGACGGATCGCTGATCCTGGTGCACGGCAACGGCAACGAGCCCCCGGGTATCTCCAAGTTCTTCAGCCTCGCCGAGCAGGGCCATTGGCTCGACCAGGCCAAGGCCGGCAAGCTGCGCTTCGTCTCGCCGCTCCGCACCATCTCCGCCGCCGCGCAGTAGTGCAGCGCACCGGAAGATCGGGCAGAACAAACCACGAGCTCGCCATGGCCCCGCCGATGTTGCGCAGCTAGCTTGGTGGACGATGAAACGCGCACGCAAGCCGAGCGAGAGCCGCAGGCCGAAGCTCGTCACGCACCTCTCGGGCTCCGACTGGGTAGCGCTCCGCCGGTTCTCGCCGGATCTCGCCGCGCCGCGGCCGTCCCTGGTGCACGATCATGCGTCCGCGGTTCTGTACCTCGAGGGTAGCGCGACGTTCTGGATGCAGGGACTCTACACGCTCGGCCCGGGCGATCTCTTGCTCGTGCCGCCGGGCGCCCAGCACTACGCGGTCTCTGCCAGCGGCGCGCGTGCGCTGGGGATCTCCCTGAGCCTCTCGCGGGTGCCCGCCGCAGCGCGCGACTCGCTCGCGGCAGCCTTCGACGGCGTGCGACGCGGTGCATGCGCCAGCCGTCGGCTCGGACGCGAAGCGTGCAAGTCGCTCGAACGACTGTTCCTGGACCTCGAGCGGGAGCTGGCCTCGGCGAGCGCGGTCCGAGACGTGGCAGTGGACGCCTACGTTTCGCTCGTTTCCGTGGCGATCCTGCGCGCGCGCGACGGCCTCGAGGCGGCGAACCGAACGCCATCGAGCCCGCTGGTGGCCCGGGCACTGGAGCTCGTGCATCGGCGCGCTTCGTCGGGCATCTCGCTGCGCGACGTGGCCGCGCACCTGGCGCGCTCTCCGGCTCACGTAGCCTCGCTGGTCAAGGACGCGACCGGCGAGACGGTGGTGGGCTGGATCACGCGGGCGCGAATGAGCGAGTGCCGCCGCCTCCTCGGCAGCACCGACGAGAGCATCGAAGCGGTCGCCGCCCGCTGCGGTTTTGCCAGCCCCTCCCACTTCCATCGGGCGTTCAAGCGCGCCCACGGCGTTGCGCCCGGCGCCTGGCGTCGTGCCCATCGCTCTTCGTGAGATTCGACGATTCGAGGTACATCCATGTGGAATGAACGATATGCAGCTACGTTTGCCTCGTACGGCACCGAGCCCAACGACTACCTGCGCGAAGTCGTCGCGCGAATCCCCGAAGGCCCCGTGCTCTGCCTGGCCGAGGGTGAAGGGCGCAACGCGGTCTTCGTCGCCCAGCACGGCCACCCCACGACCGCCGTCGATCTCTCGGACGTGGGCCTGGCCAACGCGACCCGCCTGGCGGCCGAGCGAAAGGTGACCATCACCACGGTGGTCGCCGATCTGGCGGCGTACGATCTCGGCGTGGATACGTGGGCGGGCATCGTGTCCATCTGGGCGCACGTCCCCAGTGCGCTGCGCGCTCGGCTTCACGCGGCCTGCGTGCGTGCGCTTCGACCGGGCGGCGCGTTCGTGCTCGAAGCCTATACGCCCCGCCAGCTCACGCGTCCGGGCAAGGGTGGCCCCTCCGACGCGGCGATGCTCATGACGCCCGAGGCGCTGCGTGAGGAGCTCGCCGGTTTGCGCATCGAGCGCTGCACGGAAGTGGACCGCGACGTGTCCGAGGGCATGTACCACCAGGGCCCCAGCACCACCGTTCAGGTTCTGGCGTTCAAGCCCTGACCAGCCGCGCCACCGAGCTCACCAGACTGGCGCCGTCGAACGGCTTGGCCACGTGCTCCTGGAAGCCGGCCTTCCTCGCTTGCGCGGCATCTTCCCGACGCGCGTAGGCGGTAAGGGCCAGCGCCGGAAGCCCGGGCTGCGCGGCCCGCAGCGCGCGAATGAAGCCGTAGCCATCCATCTCGGGCATTCCGATGTCGCTCACCACCACGTCGACCGATCGGCGCGCGAGCTGCTCTAGGCCGCTCGCCGCCGAGGTTGCCACCAGCACCGATGCGCCGGCGTTCTCCAGGATGGCGCGGACGAGGTCCCGCGAGTCACCGTCGTCGTCGACCACGAGCACGGTTTTCCCCGCCAGCATCTTCTCGGTGGGGGCGCGCGGGGGAAAAGCGGGTTCGAGGGCGAGTTCCGGCGCGCGCGCCTCTCCCGCGAACGTGGCGCGAGCCGGGAGCAGGACGGTGAAGGTCGAGCCTTTGCCGGCACCCGCGCTCCTTGCATGAACGCTCCCGCCATGTGCCTCGGCCAGATGCCGCACGATGGCCAGGCCCAGGCCGAGCCCACCATGGGCGCGGGTCATGGAGCTGTCGACCTGCTTGAAGCGGTCGAAGATGTACGGAAGATCGTCCGAAGATACGCCGGCGCCGGAGTCCTCCACGCGGATCGACATGGTCTCCGCCAGACGCTGCGCCGACACGTGCACGCGGCCCTCGGCGGGGGTGAACTTCACCGCATTGGCCACCAGATTCCAGACGATCTGCTGCAGGCGATCGGGATCGCCGACGATGGAACCCAGGCTCGGGTCGGCGTCCACCGAGATGGCAATGCCCTTGGCATCGGCGGCCGGACGCACGACGTCGACCGCCGCGTGCACCACCGTGGCAATCGACAGCGTCTCGGCGGCGAGCCGCAGTTTGCCGCTGATGATGCGCGAGACGTCGAGAAGGTCGTCGACCAGGCGTGCCTGGGTACGGGCGTTGCGCTCGATCACCGCGAGACCGTGGCGCACGCGCTCCGGTTCCACCTCGGCGCCCCGGAGAATGGTGGCCCAGCCGAGCATGGCGTTGAGCGGCGTTCGGAGCTCGTGGCTCATGGTGGCGAGGAACTCGTCCTTGGCACGGCTCGTGCGCTCCGCTTCTTCGAGCGCGCGCGCTCGCGCGGCAGCGGCCTCCTTGTGAACCTGGATGTCCACCACGGCGCCGAGGACGCGCACGGGCTTCCCGTCGTCGTCGTAGTGAATCTCGGTCGAGAGGCGGATCCACCGGAATCGGTCGTCCGGCTGTCGGAGACGCACCTCGACCTCCATCTTGGGCGCGCGGGCCGCGGCGGCCTTCTCGAAGGCCTGCCATCCGGCGTGGCGATCGGTCTCGTCGAAGAGTCGCGCGGTCCATGCTTCCGGCGAAGGGTGCACCGCTCCTATCTCGATGCCGAGGAGCTGATGCAGCTCGCGTGACCAGTAGGTGGCGTCGGTGGTCAGGTCCCAGTCGAAGATCCCGATGCCGGCCACCTGCTGCGAGGCCCGCAGGCGGTAGGAGGAGACCGCCAGCTCGGCCGCCAGCCGCTGGGCTTCGTCGCGGGCGCGCTCCGCCTCCTGCTGCGCGAGCACCTGCGCCGTGACCTCGAACGCGCTCATGAGAATGCCTTCGGTCTCGCCGCTCGCGGTCTTCAGCGGCGCGTACACGAACGTGAAGTAGACGCCGTCCGCGCCCTCTCGACGAAATCGCTCGCCTCGACCTTCGTAAGTGATCCCGGTGCGGAACACCCGGTCGATGTAGCCGCCGAACGGCTGCGACCAAAGCTCCGGCAAGACCTCGGAGAGGGGCTTGCCGAGGGCCTGGTGGCGAGTCTTTCCCCAGGCAGCGAGGCACACGTTGTTGGCGAGCTCGACCACGTGGTCGGCGCCGCGAAAGATGGCCACCGGAAAAGGCGCCTGCATGAAGTGCCGATAGAGGTTCTCCTTCAGCGCGTCGACCTCGCGCGCCGCGCGTACGGCGGCGATCTTCGATGCGACGCGCACCACCAGGTCCCGGGCCGCGAAGGGCTTCACGATGTAGTCGTGGGCGCCGGCGTCGAGGCCGCTGGCGGAAGCTTCTTCTCCAGCTCGCGCCGAGAGCAAGATGACCGGTATCGAGCGGAGCGCCGGGTCGGTGCGCAGGGCGCGAAGGAGGCCGATGCCGTCGAGCTCCGGCATCATCACGTCGCTCAGCACCAGGTCCGGCGGTCGTCGGTGAATCGACGCGAGGGCCGCACGGCCGTCGCTCACCGCCTCCACGTCCCATCGCTCCCGAAGCAAGCGCACGATGTACTCGCGCATGTCGGCGTTGTCGTCGGCCACCAGCACGCGGGCGCGGTCGGATGCATTCGCGTCCGCCAGGGCCGGCGCACCCTCGTCCTTGGAGGTCGGCCCCATCCAGCGCAGCGCCTCCGCCACGTAGGCCGCGCCCGACGCCGATGGCTCCACCGCTCGGGCCGCGCCGATGCGGTCCGGCGGCAGGTGCGCAGACCCCCGAGGCAGCGAGATGGTGAAGGTCGTGCCCTTGCCGAGGCCGCTCGCCACCTGGATCTCGCCGCCGTGCAGGCGCACCAGCTCGGCCACCAGCGCGAGGCCGATGCCCGAGCCCTCGTGGGTGCGCGAGCGTGCGCCCTCGACCCGATGAAAGCGTTCGAAGAGCCGCGGCAGCTCCTCTTCGGCGATGCCCACGCCGGTGTCGCGCACCGAGAGCTCGAAGTGGTCTCCGGCCCAGGCGAGCTTCACGGCGATCTGTCCGTCGAAGGTGAATTTGAGGGCGTTCGAGAGCAGATTGAGGACGATCTTCTCCCACATGTCGCGGTCCACGAACGCGGACTCCGGGAGCGTGTCGCATTCCACCTGGAACACGAGGCCGGCGCGATCCACCGCCGAGCGGAACGAGCTGGCCAGGTCGGTGGTGAGGGCCGCGAGATCGGTGGGCGTATACGTTGCCTGCACCCGCCCCGCCTCGATGCGCGCAAAGTCCAGCAGCGAGTTCACCAGCTTGAGGAGCCGGAGCTCGTTGCGGTGCACGGTCTCCAGGTCGGCGCCGCGAAGTGCGCGCTCGGGGGAGGCCAGCGCATCCTCGGTGGGCCCCAGCATGAGCGTCAGCGGGGTGCGGAATTCGTGGCTCACGTTGGAGAAGAACGTGGTCTTGGCGCGATCGATGTCGGCGAGGGCGTCGGCGCGCTTCCGTTCTTCTTCGTAGGCGCGCGCGTTGGAGAGCGCCGCCGAGACCTGCCCGGCCAGGAGCTCCATGAAGCTTCGGGTGCCGGCATCGAAGGGGCGCAGCGGATTCAGGGCGGCGATGAACGCGCCCGCCGCGCCGCCCTGCCCCTGGTAGGCGAGGGGGATGACGAGCGCATGGGTGGGCGGCAGATGCCAGGGCCCACTGGGCCACGAAACGGCGCCATCGAGCGCCACCATCTGCGTCTCACCCGACGCGCGCAGGGCATCGAGCCGCCAAGGGTCGGCCTGCTGCGGCGAAATGGTCGCGGCTGCGGCCGGATGCTCGGGATCGATGGTGGTACGCGAGGTGCGTCGGGCGAGGTCTCGCGCGTCGAACGTGTAGGTGAGCGTGAACGGCAGATCGCGACCATGTGCGCCCAGGCAGCGCTCGGTCGCGGCGAACACGTCGGCTTCGGTCTTCGTCTGCCCGAAGGCCGTGGCGAGCTCCTGGAGCGCGGCGAGGCGTCGCTCGCCGATGACCCGCTCGGTCTCCTCCACCACCACGCAGAACAGGCCACCAATGTGGCCCGCCTCGTCGGCCGGAGCCGGGCTGTACGAGAACGTGTGGTAGGTCTCCTCCGGCTTGCCGCTGCGCTCGAGAAACAGCAGCAGCCCGGCGTCCCAGGTTGCTTCGCCGGTGCGGAGCACGTGCTCCACGCGCGGCATGAGCGTGTCGGCGATCTCGGGCCATACGTCTTGGAAGCGCATCCCCATGGCGCTCGGGTGCTTCGGGCCGAGGGTCTCCGCTGCGTACGCGTCGTTGTAGAAGAACGTCAGGTCCTTCCCCCACCCGAGCCACATCGAATAGCGACTCGAGAGCATGAGGCGGAGGATGGTGACCAGGCTCGCCGGCCACGTGTCCGGTGACCCGAGCGGGGTCTTCTTCCAGTCCATGGAACGGATCAGCGACGCGGTCTCGCCGCGCTGCGAGAGGAGGATGTCTTGGCTCATGGAATGGTGGGTGGCAGCAAAGGCAGGGTGGGCGTTTGCGCGCCGGCGGAGCACTAGCAATCATCGATCCACCCCTCGAGAGGACGGGCTACGGGTCGACACCACGGATTTTCCAATCGATACCCCGGCTCGGCGCTGAGGCGCCGACGCATGGAGTGTGGCGAAAATGATGAATGTGACAAATTGACCCGCGCCGCCGGCGGGTTAGAGGGCGGGTCCCTCGCGCACCGCCGCCGCCACCAACGCGCGTAGCGCTTCGGTGGAGAAGGGCTTCTGCACGCACTTGTTGGGGATCGACGCGAGGAACGTCTGCATCTCCGGTGAGAATGCGCCGCCGGTGAAGAACAGCACGCGTCGCGCCTGAACCGCGCTCTCGCGTTGACGCGCTGCGAAGACGTCGGCTCCGGACATCTCGGGCATCATCAGATCGCAGAGCACCAGATCGAACGGGGCCTCCGAAGCGACGCGTGCCAGCGCCGCTCGACCGCTGTTCTCGATGGT
>JABFRG010000095.1 GCA_013141295.1 Polyangiaceae bacterium | reverse complement strand
CCCCTACATGGTCTGCTTCTGGGTCTTGTCCTTGGAGATGCCGTACTCGTGGAGCCGGTACTGGATGGTGCGCACGCTGATGTCGAGCATCTCGGCGGCGCGGGAGGTAGACCCGCCGGCGGCCTCCAGGGTCTTCAGGATCGCGAACTTCTCGATCTCGGCCATGGTGGAACCGGGCACGCGCAGGGGCCCGGAGGTCTCCGGCGCCGACTCGAACGGAAGGTCGTCGGCGTCGACCTTGCCCTGATCGCAGAGCACCACCGCGCGCTCGATGGCGTTCTCGAGGGCGCGCACGTTGCCCGGCCACCGGTGGCCGAGAATCTTGGTGCGCGCGCGCTCGGTGAAGCCGTCGACCCGCTTCTGGTTCTCCTCGGCGAACCGCCGCAGGAAGTGCTCCGCGAGCACCAGCGCGTCGCTGCCGCGCAAGCGCAGCGGTGGCATCTCGAGATGAACAACGTTGAGACGATAGTAGAGGTCTTCGCGGAACCGCCCGGCGCTGACGTCGGCCGCCAAGTCGCGGTTGGTGGCGGCGATGAGCCGCACGTCGACCTTCACCGGTTCGTTGCCGCCCACGCGGTTGAACGTGCGGGTCTGCAGCACCTCGAGGAGCTTCACCTGGGTGAGCATGGGCACCTCGCCGATCTCGTCCAGGAACAGCGTTCCGCCGTCGGCCGACTCGAAGCGCCCGGGACGGCGGCGATCGGCGCCGGTGAAGGCGCCCTTCTCGTGGCCGAAGAGCTCGCTCTCGAGGAGTGACTCGGCGAGCGCCGCGCAGTGCAGCGAGACGAACGGCGCCTTGGCGCGCGGAGAGAGATTGTGAATGGCCCGCGCGAGCTCACCCTTGCCGGTGCCGCTCTCGCCCGTGATGAGCACCGTCGCCCGCGAGGGCGAGACCCGACGCGCCACCCGGTAAACCCGCTGCATGGCCGGGCTCGCGCCCACCAGCCCCTGCAGGCCCACGTCTTCCTTCTCGCGGATGTGCCTTCGGAGGTTCTCGGCCTCGACGCGCACTGCCACGTGGGCCAGCGCCCGCTCCATGGCCACCAGGAGCGCGTCGAAATCCACCGGCTTGGTGAGATAGTCCACGGCGCCGGCGCGCATGGCCGCGACCGCGGTCTTCACGTCGTCCGACGAGGTCACCACGATGGTGGGCAGGTCCGGGTGCCCGGCGCGGAGCTCCTTGACGAGGGCCGCTCCGTCCATCCGCGGCATGGAGAGATCGGTGATGACCAGATCCGGCGGCCACTCGCCGACCTTTTCGAGCGCCGCGACGCCGTCCTCCACGCCCTCCGCCTCGTACCCCTCCTGGCGAAGAAGCTTGACCATGGCGCTGCGGGCGCCTGCCTCGTCCTCAACCACCAAAATTCGAGACTCTTTCATGGGTACCTTCCGGGGTGCGCAGCTTTTGCACTATACGCAAAGAATGCATCGGGTCGGGTCGGCTTTGCCGCCCTTTTCCCGCATCGGGCATCCGATGTTTCCTGGTCGACGCGCGGGTTATGCATGGGCTCTGCCAAGGGTTGGAACGCGCTGTGCAGCGCCCCTGACCGACCGACACAAATGCTTCGAACTCCGAAAGCTTCCACCGAACGTCCGGACCATTCTCGGGGCTCCCCAGCGGCGCACCTGGTGGCGCTCCTGTTCGTCTCGCTGCTGGTGCTCTTGGTGGCCGCAGCGGGCGCGTTCGTGGCCCTTTCGTCGAGTCGCGACGGCGCGGAGTCGGCGCGCACTTTGATCGCGATCAGCGCTGGTGCCGCCGTGGTCTCCCTGGGCCTCTCGTGGATGCTCCGCCAGCGAGAGCTGGAAGCAAAGGAGCGCGAGGGGCAGTCGGTGCGCGTCAGCGAGGAGGAGCTCCGAACCATCCTCGACAGCATCGCCGACGGCATCATCGCCACCGACGAGGCCGGCCGCGTGATGCGCATGAATCGGGTAGCGGAGACCCTCTCCGGCTGGCGCAGCGCCGCGGCCCGCGGCAAGCCGCTGGCAGAAGTGCTCCAGCTGGTACACGAGGGGACGACCACGCCGCTCGACTCGCCGCTCGCGCAGGTGCTCGCCGAAGGCGTGAACGGGAACCTGGCCTACGACGCGACGCTGGTGACGCGCGATGGCACGGTGCACCCGATCGGCGACTCCATCGCCCCGATTCGCGGCAACGACGGGAAGATCGCCGGCGCCGCGGTGGTGTTCCGGGACGTGACCCGGGAGCGCGACGGGGAGACGCGGTTTCGGCGGGTGCTCGGCGCTGCGCCGGACGCGATGATCATCGCCAAGGACGACGGTTCCATCTCGTTCGTCAACGCCCAGGCGACGGTGCTGTTCGGGTACTCGAGCCAGGAGTTCGCCACGTTGAAAGTGGAAGACCTGCTGCCGGCGTCCATGCGCGGCCCCCACGCCGCCCACCGGCATGCGTACCATGCGGATCCCACGGTGCGGCCCATGGGCAAGGGCAACATGCCGCTCCGGGGCCTCCGCAAAGACGGCACCACCTTCCCGGCCGCCATCAGCCTGAGCCCGCTGCGGACCCACGAAGGGGTCTTCGCCATCGCCGCGGTGCGCGATATCACCGCCGAGCGCGAGGCGCAGGCGGCGCTCGAGCGGGCCAAGGAGCGCGCCGAGGCCGCGAATCGAGAGCTGGAGGCGTTCAGCTACTCGGTCGCCCACGATCTCCGGGCGCCGCTCCGGAGCATCGACGGCTTCAGTCGCGCGCTGCTGGAGGACCACGGCCCTGCCCTGCCCGAGAGCGGCCGCGCGGACCTCGAGACGGTCTGCGCCGCGGCGCGCCGCATGGGCGAGCTCATCGACGATCTGCTGGCCCTCTCGCGGGTGACGCGCGGGGAGATCCGCCGCGTCCCCACCGATCTGACGGCGCTGGCGCGGGAGGTGGCGAGCCACCTGGCCCGAAGGCACCCGGAACGGGTCGTCGAGGTGGACATCGCCGAGGGGATGGCGGCGGACGTCGACCCTCGGCTATTCCGGGTGGCGCTCGAGAACCTGCTGGGCAACGCGTGGAAGTTCACCCGCAAGGTCGGCGCGGCGCGCATTATCGTCGGACGCAAGAGCGACGGAGAGCATGCCTTCTTCGTCCAGGACAACGGCGCGGGATTCGCCATGGAACGCGCTGGGCGCCTGTTCATCGCGTTCCAGCGGCTGCACCGCGATGGCGAGTTCGAAGGCAATGGCATCGGCCTTGCAACGGTGGAGCGTGTGGTACATCGTCACGGCGGACGCATCTGGGCAGAAGCAGAGGTTGGCAAAGGCGCCACCTTCCTCTTCACCGTGGGGGAGGCGTCGTGACGCATCCCCCGTCGTCGTCCAAGACCCACCGCGTGCTGCTGGTGGAAGACAATGCGGAGGACGAGACCCTGGCGCTGCGGGCGCTCAATCGCGCTGGCGCGACGCTCGCCGTCACCGTGGCCCGGGACGGCCTCGAGGCCAACGAGAAGCTCCGGAGCGCAACCTTCGATCTCGTGCTCCTGGACCTGAACCTGCCGCACCTGCACGGCCTCGAGGTACTCCGCAACTTGCGCTCGGATCCGCAAACGGCCGAGCTCCCTGTCGTGGTCCTCACGACCTCCAACGAGGAGAGCGACGTGCGCACCAGCTACCAGGCGGGAGCCAATAGCTTCGTGCGCAAGCCCATCGACGCCCGCCAGTACAACGAGGCCATCCTGCAGATCGTGCGATACTGGCTGGTCCTCAACGAACGGCGCCCATGAGCATGGGGGGTGAGCCAAAGGCGTCGGGCTCGCGCAGCGGCGTGCCCGCCAGCGGCGCCCTGCCCCCGCTGAGCGTCCTCATCGTCGACGATTCCGATAACGACGCGCGCCTCCTGGCGCGCCACGTGGGCAAGCACTTCACCCTCCACTGGGAGCGCGTCGACACCGGCGAGGCGCTCCGCGAAGCGCTGGGGCGGCCCTTCGAGTTGGTCCTCTGCGACTACGCCATGGGCGACTTCGATGCGCCACAGGCACTCGCCATCTACCGTGCCGCCGCGTCCGATCTGCCATTCATCGTGCTCTCCGGAGCGGTCGGCGAGGAGCGCGCCGCCGATTGCATGCGCGAAGGCGCCCACGACTTCGTCCTCAAGGACCGCCTGGAGCGCCTGGTGCCGGCCATCCAGCGCGAGCGCGTCGAAGCCGAGACGCGGGCCTCGCTGCGCGCCTCCCGCACCGCCCTGGCCCACAGCGAGAAGCTCCGGGCGCTCGGGGAAATGGCCGCGGGAATCTCCCACGACCTGAAGAACGTGCTGAACCCGCTGCTGCTCCACCTCGAGCTCTTCGACCGCTCCTTGGGGCGAGGAAACGTGGAGGCCGCGCGGGAGGCCACCGGCGAAATGCGCGGCGTGCTGATGCGGGGCCTCGAGATGGTGGAGCGCCTGCGCACGTTCGGCCACCGCGACAGCGCCGGCCACGTACCGGTCGATCTCCGGCGCATCGCCGAAGAAGCCGTGAAGCTGGTGGCCCCTCGTGCGCGCGCTGGAAACGTCGTCCTGGAGACGGCCTTCGCGCCAACCCCGACCATCGCCGGGAGCGGTGGTGATCTGCTCGCGCTGGTCGTGAACCTGGTCACGAACGCCCTCGATGCGGTGGCCGCACCCAGCGGCAACGGACGGAGCCGCGTCCGCGTGACCACGGCCACGGACATCGACCGCGACCGCATCGAGCTCACCGTCGAAGACGACGGACCCGGCATCCCCGAGTCGGACCGCGAGCGCGTGTTCGAGCCGTTCTACACCACCAAAGGCGTGGTCGGCACCGGCCTCGGGCTCTCCATGGCCCGCGCCTCCGCCGAGATTCACGGTGGATCACTGACCGTCGACGCGAGCCCCCTGGGCGGCGCGCGGTTCGTGCTGCGGCTCCCCATCGCCCCCGCGCGCTGAGCGCCACCTGCACGGTTTGCGTCGTCCGCAAAGGACGCAGCGGTTGCACCGCAGAGCTTCGAGCTCCGGTCTCCCGTGAGAACCATTGAACATCTGGAATCCCGTGCAAACGGCGCGTTCCAGCGACGCCGACGGCGAGCAGCGGGACTGGAACGCAATTTGCGAATGGGCAAGTTACCGCGCCCATGAGCTCAGCCGTCCCGACGCTCTTCCGTCTCTCTCGTGTATCCTGCACGCATTGCGGGGGCGACATCGCCAGCGACGTACAAGGTGAGTTCTGCTGCCAGGGCTGCGAGGCGGTGCACGCGCTCCTGGAGCAGGAAGACCTCTCCCGCTACTACGATCTCCGGGGCACCAGCGCCGGCGTGAGCGTGGGCAACGCCTTCGGCGAGAACCACCGCGACCACGCGTGGCTCGAGATGGCGGTAGCCGATCTGCGCGCGGCGCGTGGCCTCAAGCGCATCGACCTCGACGTGCAGGGCCTGCACTGCACCGGTTGCGTGTGGCTCTTCGAGGAGCTCTTCCGCAGGCAGCCAGGCGGCGCCGAGGTGGTGGTGAACCCCTCGCGTGGCCGTCTGAGCATCACCGTGCCTTCGGATTTCGATCTCGAAAAGTACGTGAGCGCCATCGAGCGCTTCGGCTACGCGTTCGGCCCCGCGCGCAAGCAGGCGGAGTCGACCGACCTGGTGTGGCGCATGGGCGTGTGCATCGCCATCGCGATGAACGCCATGATCTTCGGCATCTCCACCTACGTGGGCTTGACCGAAGGTCGCATCTTCCACTTCTTTCAGGCGCTGACGTTCAGCCTCACCGCGGTGAGCGTGGTGGTGGGCGGCACGGTGTTCTTCCGCTCTGCCTGGCAAGCCATCCGCGCGCGGGTCCTGCACATGGACCTGCCGATCGCGCTGGGCATCGCACTCGCGTTCACCAGCTCCACCTACGGCTACCTGATGGTGCGCGGTGGGCGGTCCTACTTCGACACGCTCGACACGTTCATCGCGCTGATGCTCGTGGGTCGCTTCCTCCAGGAGCGCGTGCTGGCCAAGAACCGCGCCCGGCTCTTGGAAGACGACGGCATCGACGGCCTCTTCGCTCGCAAGGTGCTCGGCGACGCGGTGAAGCTGGTGCCGGTGCGCGAGATCGCGGCGAACGATCGCTTGCTGGTGAACCCCGGCGACCTCGTACCGGTCGACGCCGACCTCGACGTCGCCCTCGACGCGGCGTTCTCCCTCGACTGGATCTCCGGTGAGAGCACCCCCACCACGTTCTCCAAGGGCGACGCCATCTCGGCCGGCGCCTTCTCCTGCAACGAGCGGGCGATCACCGTGGTGGCGCGCACCGACTTCGCCGCCTCGCCGCTCCTGGACCTCCTCCGCAGCACCGGCATCCGCAATCGCGACCAGGCACGCGCCACGACCTTCTGGCGGAACCTGACCCGCTACTACGTCATCGGCGTCCTCGCCATCGCCGCGTCGGCGCTCGCCGGCTGGTGGATCGTCACCGGCGACTTCGTGCGCTCCGCCTCGGTGGTCACCGCCATCCTCATCGTCACCTGCCCGTGCGCCTTCGGCATCGCCACTCCCCTCGCCTACGAGCTGGCGCAGGGCGGCCTGCGGCGCGCTGGCCTCTTCGTGCGCACCCAAGGGTTCCTCGACCGCGCCGCCACCGTTCGTAGCGTGGTCTTCGACAAGACCGGCACCTTGACCACCGGCGCGCTGCGCATCGCTTCCGACGTCCCGGACCTCGCTCCCGCCGACGAGAAGGCGCTCGCCGACATGGTGGCGCGCTCGAGCCACCCCAAGAGTGTTGCCCTCAAGGACGCCCTCGTACAGAAGGCAGCTCGCTCCGGTCGCGCCGCCCCCGCCTTCGACGACCGCGCCGACGTGCGCGAGGTGCTCGGCCTCGGCCTCGAGCTCCAGGCCGCAGGCGCAGTGTACCGGCTGGGCTCGCCCCGCTTCGCCGGCGCCGGCGCGGGCGACCTCGTGTTCACCAAGGACGGCGCCGTCCTCCTCGACCTGCACACCGACGAAGCGCTGCGCCCGGACGCGGCCCGGGAGATCCAGGCGCTGCGCGAGGACGGCTTCGAGCCCTGGATCCTCAGCGGCGACGGCGGCGCGCGTGTGCAGAAGCTCGCGCAAGCGGTAAACATTCCCGCCGACCACGCAGTGGGCGACCAGAGCCCCGAGGGCAAGCGCAGCTGGGTCGGCGCACATCCCACCGCCCTCTTCGTCGGCGACGGCATCAACGACGGGTTGGTGAGCGAGGCCGCCTACGCCTCCGGGACGCCGGCCATCGATCGCCCCTTCATGGCGGCGCGCTGCGACTTTTACTTCACCACGCCGGGCCTGCATCCGGTGCGCCTCGCGCTGCGCGTCGCGCGCCACCTCCGCAGCACCACCACGCAGACGCTGTGGATCGCCATGGCCTACAACGTGCTCACCGTCTCCTTGGCGATGGCCGGGCTCATGTCGCCGGTGGTGTGCGCCATCGTCATGCCGGTGAGCTCCCTCACCACCGTTCTGTACGTCACTCGCGCCTTCTCGAGAAAGCACCCGGTATGGACATCCTGATCCTTCAAGTGTTCGTGAGCCTCGGCCTGGTGGCCGGCTCCGTCCTTCTTTACGCGTTCACCTGCCGAAATCGCACCTTCGAGCACGCGGACCGTCTCGCGCTTTTACCCATGAACGACGACGCAGGGACGTCACCCCCGCCCGCCGAAATTGCACCCGTGACGAGGAAAGAACCATGAGCGCAGCCACCGAGGACCAGGCCCAAGCCGCAAGCGCGGGCCACGACGAAGAGACCGAGGGCGCAGGCGCCACCGATCTCGAGAAAGTCACCATTACGTACGACGACGTGACGCCGCGCAACTTCGTGCTGGCCTCCATCGTCTTCGGCATCGTGGGCATGTTGGTCGGCGCCATCGTCGCGCTGCAGCTGGCCTTCTGGCCCGCCAACGTCCACTCCATGCTCAGCTTCGGACGCCTTCGCCCGCTCCACACCAACGCCGTCATCTTCGCGTTCGTGGGCAACATGGTGTTCGCCGGCATCTACCATTCGATGCAGCGCCTCCTGAAGACGCGGCTCGCGTCCGACGTGCTCTCCAAGGTGCACTTCTGGGGATGGCAGGCCATCATCGTCTCGGCCGTGCTCACCCTGCCCTTGGGCATCTCCCAGGCGAAAGAGTACGCCGAGCTCGAGTGGCCCATCGACATTGCCATCGCGCTCATCTGGGTGGTCTTCGCCATCAACTTCTTCTGGACCATCGCCAAGCGCAACGAGAAGCACCTCTACGTCGCCATCTGGTTCTACATCGCGACGGTGGTCACGGTGGCCATCCTACACATCGTCAACAGCCTGGCGATTCCCGTCACCGCGCTGAAGAGCTACTCGGTGTACGGCGGCGCGCAAGATGCGCTCGTGCAGTGGTGGTACGGCCACAACGCCGTGGCGTTCTTCCTCACGACGCCGGTCCTCGGCATCATGTACTACTACCTGCCGAAGGCAGCGAACCGCCCGGTTTACTCGTACCGCCTCTCGATCATCCACTTCTGGGCGCTGATCTTCATCTACATCTGGGCCGGGCCCCACCACCTGCACTACACGGCGCTGCCCGAGTGGGCGCAGACCCTCGGCATGGTCTTCAGCCTGATGCTGTGGGCCCCCAGCTGGGGCGGCATGCTCAACGGCCTCCTCACGCTTCGCGGCGGTTGGTCGCAGCTCCG
>JABFRG010000185.1 GCA_013141295.1 Polyangiaceae bacterium | reverse complement strand
GCCACCGCGCGGTCCAGGGTGGCGTCCACCGCGCTCGCGTCGGCGAGCTCCACGGTGCAAGCGGTCTCGAGCGTGTAGGGATTGTCCACGGTCAGCGTCGGCATGGCCGCATCCTATCGTGGGCGGGAACGCCGTCACCACAGATTCCCGAAGGCGCGCACCGAGACGGCGCTACGCTCGGGCCATGCGCACCACCCATTTTGTCGCCGCCGCGGGTGTCGCAGCGGCACTCGCATGTGGCACCGCCAAGACCTCGAAGGCGCCCCCGGTCACGAGCAGCACCCCCACCGCGTCGGTCGCGGACGCTCCGATCCCGGCCCCCACCGGTACGCGGAGCGCCACGCTCTCCGCCAGCCCCGTGGCCACCGCCTCCGCCACCGCCTCGAGTGCCGTCGAGCCGCCGCCGCCCGAGCCCATCACCTGCAAGACCGAGGACGACTGCTGGGTCGACGAGCACCACGCGCCCGTCCGGAGGCCCAAGGCGCTGCGAGGCAAGCGCCCGAAGGCCTGCCACGGCACCGAGCACACGCCCACGTGCGAAGGCGGCGTCTGCGCGGTCACCGCCTGGAAGTGCTGAGCGACCGCACGCGCAGCGCGAACGCCGCGAGCCTGCGGCCAACGACCAGCCACTCCTTGCGGGCCCGGGGGAGCTTCTTCACCGCCAGCTCGAGCCGCAGCGCCTCACCTTTGCCCAGGCACCTTCGCACCGCGCACACCGTGAGAGGCCCTCGCCCGCGGGTGTAGCGGGCGCCCTTCCCGGCGTCGTGGGCGGCGATGCGCGCCGGCACGTCGGTGGCGATGCCGGTGTACAGGCTATCGTCGGAACATCGTGCAATATACACGAACCACTTGGGCTCTTTCGCGCGCACGGCTCAGGGCAGATCCGTCACCGAGGCGTCGCCGAAGACGTAGCGATCGAGGAAGCGATCGGTGAGCGAGAGTGCCTTCAGGTTGTTCTCGGTCTTGGTGAAGCCGTGCCCTTCGTTCTCCAGCACCAGGTAGTGGACGTTCACCTTGCGCTCCTTGAGGGCGGCGACGATGCGATCCGACTGGTCCTTCTTCACCCGCGCGTCCTTGTCGCCCTGCACCACCAGGAGCGGCCGCTTCATCTGTGCCACGAAGTGAATCGGTGAGCGATCGTGCTGGTAGGCGGCGTGCGCCGGGTTCTTCGGATCGCCGAACTTCTTGTAGATGTACGAGGCGCGGCTGGCCCAGTAGGGCGGAAAGCTCTCCACCAGGGTCTTGAGATCGGAGACGCCGAAGAAGTCCACGTTGGCCGCGAACTCTTCCGGCGCATACGCCTCGGCCGCCAGCGCCATGTACCCGCCGTAGCTGCCGCCCATGACCACCACCTGGTTCGCCGCGACGCCGGCGCTATCCACCAGCCAGCGCTTGCAGGCCACCACGTCCTTCAGCGGACCGCCACCGAGGTCCATGTTGTCGAGGCGCGTGTAGCTCTTCCCGTAGCCGGTGGAGCCACGCACGTTGGGCACCAGCACCACGTAGCCCTTGGAGACGGCGTACTGACGAAAGGCGCTGAATCCGCGCTTGGATTGCGCGGTGGGTCCACCGTGCACGTCGATGATGGCGGGAAACGGGCCGGTGCCGGCGGGCTTGTAGACGAACGCCGGCACCTTCTTGCCGTCGAACGAAGGGATTTCCACCGCCTCGCCGGCCACCATCGGCCGGTCACGCAGCGACTCGGGCATCGGGTCCACCAGGCGAACCACCTTGCCGGTCTTGAGGTCGGCCACGAACGACGAGGCAGGCACCGTGTCGCTCACCAGCGTGAGCCCCAGATAGCGATCACTCTTCGAGAAGGCGAGCGGGCGCCAGGCCGAGCCCTTCCCCGGCGCCACGGGAACGTTCACCGGTTTCTCTTTCTCGGTGACCACCATCTTGGGCGTGCCGTTCTCGTTCACCTCGGTGACGAAGTACTTCCCGGTCTGCGAGTGCATGGCGCCATCGACGTCCCACTTGTCGCCGAGCACGCGGGTGCGCTTTCCGGAGGCGAGATCGGCGGAGAAGAGCTCGGTGGTCTCGCCGCCCTCGTCGGAGAGGAGGAGCATCGCCTTGCGATCGTTCGAGAAGCCGGTGGGCTGGAAGAGAATGTCGCCCTCGTGCTGGGTGAGCAGCTTGGGCGTCTTCTGCCCGCGCTCGAGCACGTACACGTCGGAGTTGGCGTCGGAGTGCGTGTCCACGAGCGCGAAGCGCTGATGGTCTCGGCTCGTGGCCTCGAAGCTCAGGCTGCCGGTCGCCTCCCATACGACCGCGCTCTTCTTGGTCTTGAGATCGTATTCGACGAGGTCCATGGCCTTCTCGTCGCGGCCGTTGGAGAGGTAGAGGAAGCTCGCACCGTCCTTGGACCACTCCACGAACTGCGTGCGGCGCCCCTTGGGCAGCTCGGGCACCAGCTCACGGAACGTGGTGCCGGTGCTGTCGGTGGCGTAGAGCCGCGGAAGCTCGTCGCCACCTCGGTCGGCCTCGAACACCAGGACGTCTTCCCGCGGGGAGAACGCGAACGAGTGCACGAAGCCCTCGACGTGGCTCACCTGGACGGCCTTGCCCGCGCCGCTCACCGGCTTGACCCAAATGTCGACGCGTCCGGTGTCGTCGGCGGCGAACGCCACCTTGGTCTCGTCGGCGGAGAACGAGAGGAGCGGCAGGCCGGACCGCGAGTAGCCGGGCACCCGGCGCACCTTGAAGTACTCGGCCAGCGGCACCGGCGCTTTCGGCGCGTGGCCGCTCGGTGCGGGCGCAGCAACGGTCGCCGAAGGCGCAGAGTCGGTGCGCGAGAGGCTGGTGGCCGGCGTGACCCCCACGAGCGGCGCGGGCGCTTGTCCGCCGCAGGCGAAGGCCAAAGGAACCCAGAGAGCGAAGGCGCGAAGGATTCTCATGCCCTTGGCATAGCGGTCCGCCGGGGCAGCCGGCAACCTCGGTTTTGCGCTCGGGGGTGGAGAAACTGCGCAACCTCTCCGCGGCGCGGCCGACGGGCTCACATGTCCCGCATCGACAGCAGCCAGAATCGCGCCGACGACGCCGAGCGCTTCTTCGAACAGGAAGCCGAAAAGGAGCTCCGGGCGCATCCGCGCGATCTCTCGACCATCGCGCAGCACCGCTACGATCCCGAGAGTCAGAAGGCGACCGATGAGGCGCTCGACCGCGCCTACAACGGGCTGCTCGCGCGGATGGCGAAGAGCGGCGCGCTCGGACGCATGGCCGGCGCCATGCCTACGGTCCCCGCCTCGGTGAGTGCCACCGCGGCTGCCGGCGCCCACGCCGCCGCGGCCCTCGAGCCGAAGAAGGCCGCGCCGGGCAACGACGAGATTCTCTACGTCGGCATGAACCCCGACAGCAACGCCATCGAATCCCGATCCCTCGGCAGCGTGGCCAAGACCACGCGGGTCGACGGCCAGGGCCTCCCGGCGCTCGCGACGCCGGCCGACGTGAAGGCGTACGTCGCCACCCTCGATCTGCCCAAGGAGGTCGCCGAGAAGGTGGAAGCGGCGCTGCTCGGCCAGACCGAAGGTCGCGAGGAGCTCGCGCAGATCGCCAAGAGCTGGAGCGCCGCCTACCACGGTGGCAGCGCGCCCTCGCGCATCGTGCTCTCGGGCCACTCCACCGGCGACAGCGTGTGGGGCGAAGGCAAGGCGGGCCATCGAGAATTCTCCTTCGCGGGCCTGCAGAGCCTCGCCAAGGCCATGCCCACGGCCGCGGCGCAGGTGAAGCACGTCCAGTTCGCCGGCTGCTTCACGTACCGGCAGATGGGCGTCGCCGAGAAACGCGACGGCTGGCTCGCGGCGTTCCCCAAGCTCGAGACCATGTGGGGCTACGCGAGCAAGTCGCCTCCGGCGCCGCTGGGTCAGCTTCAGCAGTGGCAGAAGGGGACGCGCGGCGCCTCCACCTCCATCACCCCCAGCGAGAAGCAGCTCCCGCCCGGCGTCGCCAGCTGGGACCGCGCCCATGGGTACCGCGCCAACGCCGAGCCGCTGGCCGATCTGCAGAAGAAGAAGGCCGGCTACGACAAGGACTTCGAAGCCTTGCTCGCGGGCCGGCCGGAGATCACCGGCCACTACGATCCCCGGGCCGACGGCCCCTACCAGGTGTGCCGCAAGCTCGAGGGCCGACCGGACTTGCCCGCCAGCGTTCGCGCCGAGATGCACGATCGCGGCGACACCTATCTGCGCCTCCGTTTCTACGACGGCACCCGCAGCGAGTTCGCCGAAGCGAACCAAGGCGCGCTGGCCCAGGGCTACCGCGCGCTCGGCATGGACGTCCCGGACTTCGGAACCATGAGTCGCGCCAAGGCGATGGCCGCCATTCGCGACACCAAACGCGCCATGGCCCAGAAAGAGGGCTCGCTGTCGCCGGAGCAGCGCGCCGTCGTGCAGGCGCTCCGGGATCGCCTCCAGAGCTTCGCCCGTCTCGATGGCCGCTACTGACCCCCTTCCCGCTACACTTCCAGGAGCCTCCCATGCGTCTTCGTGTTGCCTCGCTCATCGCCCTCGCCCTCGTTGCCCTCGCTGGGGCCGCGCCGCCGCCCGCCAAATCGCCGCCCCCCGTCGCCCGGCTCTGGGTCAGCAAGTCCAAGCACGAGCTCAAGACGCTCGCGGCCGACGGCAGCACCATCGACACCTACAAAGTCGCCATCGGGCCCGGCGGCAAGGGCCACAAGAAACAGGAGGGCGATCTCGTGACCCCGGTGGGCCGCTACCACGTGGTGCTCCACACCATGACCCGCTGGCACCAGTTCATGCTCCTCGACTATCCGAACGCCGCCGACCGGGCGCGCTTCGCCGAGCTGAAGAAGAGCGGCGCGCTCCCCAAGGACGCGACCATCGGCGGGCAGATCGGCATCCACGGCTCGCCCTCGCAGGCGGAGCGCAAGCCCAACCACAAGGCCGCCGACTGGACCCTCGGCTGCGTGGCCCTCGACGACGACGAGATCGCGGTCCTCGCGTCCAAGGTCAAGGACGGAACGCCGGTGGACATCGAGGACTGACGCGGGACGCGGGGCGCGCCTGTGCTAAGGGACGGACCGATCATGTCCGAGCCCGAGCCGCGCGAAGTATGTCAGCGATGCTGGAGGCCGGCGCGCGTCTGCTACTGCGCGCACCTGCCCTCGCTGGAGACGAAGACGCGGGTCATGCTCCTGCAGCACCCGCGGGAGCGCGACAAGCCCATCGGCACCGCGCGCATGGCCAGCCTGTGCTTGCCCCAGGCCGAGCTCCACGTGGGCATTCGCTGGGACGATTCCAAGGTTCTCGCGCAAGCGCTGGCCAATCGCGACGCGCCGCCGGTGCTCCTGTACCCCGGCGAGGGGGCCCGCGACGTCCTGGCTGATCCGCCCAAGGGGCCGGTCACGCTCTTCGTCATCGACGGGACCTGGTCGCAGGCCAAGTCGGTGGTGCGCGACAACGCGCAGCTCCGGGCGCTCCCCCGCTACGCGTTCACCGCGCCGAAGGAGAGCGAGTACCGGATTCGACGAGAGCCCAAGGCCGCATACGTCTCGACCATCGAGGCGCTCATGTTGGTGCTCGGCGCCCTGGAAGGCGATCCCGCGCGCTTCGAGGCGCTCCTCGCGCCGTTCCGGGCCATGGTCGACATGCAGCTGGCGCACATCGGCAGCGGGCTCCGGCGACCCGGCGTGCGCAAGCCGCGGCCCCCCTCTTCGCTCGCCGATCGCGTGCCGGCGATCCTGCGCGAGCGCACCGCCAACCTGGTGTGCGTCGTGGCCGACGCCAACGCCTGGCCCTACGCCGATCGGGTGGAGCATCCGGACGAGCTGGTGCACTGGGCAGCCACCCGCCTCGGCACCGGTGAGACCTTCGAGCGCATCGCGCGGCCGCAAGGAGACATCGGCCCCAACACCATCCTCCACACGCGGCTCGACGGAAGTGAGCTCTCGGGCGGCGTCCCGCGAAGCCAGCTTTTCGACGACTTCGCGGCGTTCTTGCGGGACGACGACGTGCTCTGCGCCTGGGGCCACTACGCGCCCTCGCTCTACCGCGCGAGCGGCGGCAGCCTTCCCGAGGGCACGGTAGACGTTCGCGAGGCCGGTCGCCGGTTCCTGAGGGGCAAGGTGGGCACCCTCGAGGACTTCTGCGCGCGCCAGGGCATCGTCGCCGATGCGCTCGGCCGCGGACGCGCCGGCGCACGGTTGGGACAGCTCGCGGCGCTCACTCGCAAGCTGGCGATGACCGGCCGCGAATAGGCGTCAGAGCTTTCCCGAGAGCACGCTGAGGGTCAGCGACGACGCCTTGTCGGGTGCATGATACACGCGATGCGTGGCGGCGCGAAAGTCCGCTGCGGTGGCGTGGTAGATGTCCACGAAGGTCTGGGGATTGCGGTCCACCAGCGGGAACCAGCTGCTCTGGACCTGCACCATGATGCGGTGACCCGCGCGGAACGCGTGGCAGGTGTCGGGGAGCGTGAAGTGCACCAAGGTGGGCTCGCCGGGCTTGAACGCCTCCGGTTTCTCGAAGCTCTTGCGGAACTTCCCGCGCATGATCTCGCCGCGCACCAGCTGCTGGTAGCCGCCCATGCGCACGCCGGTGGGGTTGGGCTCGGGGTCGGCGAAGTTCTCCGGATAGACGTCGATGAGCTTCACCACGAAGTCGGCGTCGGTGCCGGTGGTGGAGACCCACAGGTTGGCCTCGATGGGCCCGCCCAGCGTCACGTCGGCCGTGAGCGGCGGCGTGGCGTAGGTGAGGACGTCGGTGCGGCGCGAGGCGAAGCGCTGGTCCTCGGTCATGTAGTCGGAGTCGATGCGGTCCGAGTGCTTGGCCCGGTAGGGAACGGGCTTCTTCGGATCGCTCACGTAGCTGTCACCGTCGTCCCCCGCTGCCTGCGGCGGCGCGGCGCCCAGCTTGCCGTCGGCGAGGAAGAAGAGCGGCGTCTTCTTCACGCCCTTGGGCGGCCAGGCATCGAAGGTGCGCCACACGTTGGTGCCGGTCTCGAAGACGTAGGCCTCCGGGAGCGGCGGCGCCGGCTTGCCGCGCAGGTAGTGGTCGAAGAACGGGAACTCGATCTTCTCGCGATAGAAGAGCGAGGTCTTCTGGCCGAACTGCACGTCGCCCAGGCGATCGCCGTCCCAGCGGGCCCAGCCGCCGTGGCTCCAGGGGCCCATGACCAGGGTGTTCTGCGCGCCCTTGCTCTGGGTCTCGAAGGCCCGGTAGGTCTCGAGGGCGCCGAAGAGATCCTCGGCGTCGAACCAGCCACCCACTGTCATGACGGCGGGCTTGGGGTTCTTGTAGAAGGGACGCGGGTCGCGGGCCTTCCAGAAGGCGTCGTAGCTGCCGTGCTGCACCAGATCGTTCCAGAAGGGAATGTCCTTCATGTACTTCGCCGAGGCGTCGGCGAGGGTGCCGAGGCCCAGGAAGAAGTCGTACACGTCGGCCACTTCGTGATCGAAGTCCCAGCTCGACTTGGGCGTGGGCTTGGGCCGCGGCTTTCCGAAGTTGACGTAGAAGTCCAAGGCGTCGGCCACGAAGAACGCCCCGTTGTGGTGGAAGTCGTCGCCCATGAACCACTCCGTCACCGGCGCCTGCGGCGACACCGCCTTCACCGCCGGGTGCGCGTCGACCGCCCCCTGCGCCGCGTAGAAGCCGGGATACGACACGCCCCACAGGCCGAGCTTGCCGTTGTTCTGCGGCACGTTCTTCACCAGCCAGTCCACCGTGTCGTAGGTGTCGGTGCTCTCGTCGATGTCGCCCTTCTTGGTGGCGTGCGGCCGCACGTCGACGAAGGTGCCCTCGGACATGAGCCGACCGCGCACGTCCTGGTGCACCATGATGTACCCCTCACGCACGAAGCGCGTGGAGGGCGCGAACCTGCGGAGCGCGCGGATGCTCTGACCGCCGGGGTAGTTGTCGATGCCGTACGGCTGCACGCTGTAGGGCGTGCGGGTCATCAGCATCGGGTACGTGCGGCTCGCGTCCTTGGGCACGTAGGCCACGGTGAACAGCGTCGCGCCGTCGCGCATGGGAATGCGGTACTCGTACTTCGTGTAGTGCTCACGGATCGCCTTGGCGATCTCCGCGTCGTCCTTGAGCTCCCCGGCGATGATCGGCCGGTCGTCGGCGGCGGGTGCCGGCTTTCGCGGCTCGGCAACGGCGCGGGGGGCGCCGGCGCAGGCGAGGGTGCCGAGGCCGAGAGCGAAGAGGACGGTCGTGGCGCGCATGGCGCGCATGTATAGCCCGGCCCGGCCGGAGGAGGCGCGGGTTTTGCGCGCTTTCGGCGCCGCAGTGGTGTTAATCTCGCAGGCCGGCATGACCCGACGCGCCTGGTTCGAATCCCACGAGAAGTCTCCCTTTGCATCGGTGGCCCGCCTGGAGAGCTGGCAAGAAGCCATGGCCGACGGCGTCATCGAGCCCCACGAGCTCGAAGCGCAGAAGGCGCGGCTCCTGACCCTCCTGCGCGAGCTCGAGCCGCTCCTCGACGACGCGGTCCACGAGAAGGTGACGCGCGTCCTGGAAGAATGGACCGTGTTCACCGCGATGCAGACCACGCTGCTGGTGGACGATCTCGGCACGGGGGGCACGTGAAGCAGCGCGCCTATCCCGCCCCCGGGGTTTCCCTTCCCCACCTGGCGGAGGCCATCGCCCTCGATC
>JABFRG010000308.1 GCA_013141295.1 Polyangiaceae bacterium | reverse complement strand
CCGACCATCCACGCAGCGGGGTGTGCCGATGATGCGGCGTCTTCGGGTCGGCGGCGCCGCCGTAGGTCTGGGCGTCCTCATCTCGCTCGTCGCCTTCGCACAGCCCGCGCCCGTGAAGCCGGGGGCGGCAGCAGGTGGTGGCCTGAGCCCGGTCGCGCCGCGCGCAACGGCCATGGCGCCGAGCACCGGGACAGTGAGCGACCCCACGGTTCCGACGGTGAACGGCATCGCCGTCGGCGCGGCTTCGTCGGTGGTCGACGCCAAGTGTCGCGAGGCGGGGGTCAAGTGCATCCGGGGTACGCGCAAGACGCGGCTCCCGCTCGAGCGCGTACGCGTCGACTTCGCGTCCGGTGAGTTCACGCGCGCCTTCATCACGGTGCGCGGTGGCAACGTCCTTTCCATTCATGCGCGCTATCGCACGCCCGACGAACGCCGCGTTCCCATGCTGGTCAAGGCGTTCGGGCCGGGCTCGCTGCGCAAGGGCGTTCTGGCGTGGGCGCCTCCCAGCGGCATCGTCACCGAGATGAGCACGCGCGGCCAGGCCATCCAGTACATCGATACGAAGGGTGCCGCCACCAAGGGGTTCGCCCTCGACGCGCGAGCCTTCCTCGCGGCCTCGCCCAAGCTGGAGTCGATTCGCCCGGCGGTGCTCGGCTCACTCTCGCCGTCGCGCGCGGCAGCTCTGGGCGCCTCGCGCGTAGGAGAGCTTCAGTTCGAGCAAGCGCCCGTGGCCAGCGTCACGAGCCCCCTGCGAATTCCCGTGAAGATCACGCTCGGCAGGCTCAGCTGCTACGACGAGAACGATCTCACGTCCGTATTCCACGGTGACGATCCCTACATCAATATCGTGGGAACCCACACCCGGCCCGATCCCAAAGCGTGGTCCATCCAGAGAGCCTACTCGGACATCGAATCGGGCGACCACCTGGACGTGAACCAGGCAATCTTTCCCGAGGGCGACGCGCGCAGGTACGTCACGTTGGGCGAAGCGGTGGGCGTTCAGTTCACGCTGCTCGAGAGCGACACGGGCACCGACGACGAGATCGACTTTGCCTACCCGACCGTGGACTACGGGTTCGCGCTCGCGCACCAGAACAAGACCTTCAACTACGTCGAGAACCTCCAGGGCGACGGCGGCGGGTACACGCTCGCCTACAAGGTCGAAATCGGCGCAGGCACGCCCGACCCGAACGCGTACAACGTGGCGCCGAGGTTCCGACCCGTGGACCCGCAGCAGTGGGCAGGTACCTACGGCGGGAGCGTGGGCGACGCGGCGAGCGATGGCAGTTTCACCTTCCTGGCCTCGCGCGACCCCGCGTACCCGCGCGGCGTACTGTACGGCTCGTTCAAAGATGGCACGACGTCCGTTTCGGTGCGAACCATTCGCCTTCAGGGCGACAACGTCGAGCTCTTCGCCAAATACCCATCGGGCAGTCCGGGAACGCTGGTGGGGTACCTGGTGGGTGAAGGCGCAGAGCGACGTCTCGTTGGAACGTTGACGCGCGATGGTGTGACCCGTGGTGTTTCGTTGGTGAAGAAGTGAGGATCCGCATGATCGACAAGACCGCTCGCACCGCGCTCGCAACCCTGACCGCCGTGGTCGCCATGGCGGCTGCCGCGCCCACCGCCCAGGCTTTCACCACCGGCGGGCACTTCACGGCCACCGCGCGCGGTTTGAAGCGCGCGGGCTTCGATGGCAACGCCATTCGCCACGTGCAGGCAGCCAACTACAGCGTGGACCACATGGTCAACCTGCCCGACGAGGTTCTACCCGAGTCTAGCAATGCCCAGAAGGGGAAGAACGTGGCGAAGTTCTTTCACATGGATGGGCTCCATCTACCGGGATACATCGACCGCGAATTCGCCTTCATCGATACCGCGATGACCAGAGCCGTGCAGGACGCCAAGAGCCGTCGCGACCCCAAGATCATCCTCAACGCGCTGGGGATCGCCTCCCACGCCATTCAGGATTTCTACTCCCACTCCAACATGGCCGATATCGACTGGCAGGCCTGGAAGGGCTCGCGCGTCGTGACCTTGGACGACGTGCCGGTCGACATCTGGCAAAGCCCCTGGATCAGCGGTCGCTGGTCGGACGCGGCCGATGCGAAAGGGCTCTTCTCGGGCATGCCTTCGGCCGGTGGTCCCTATGGCAACTCCGGAATTGCCAACTATCCGAGCCATGGGAGCTCCACCCAGGAGTGCTCTGCCTCCACCGGCCAGCACGCCTGCGGGCTCAATCACGATGGCGGGCGGCGTCGAAATAACCTCGTCGCCATCATGATGGCCGCCGAGGCGACGTACGATCTTGCGGAGCGCACCAAAGCAAAGGTGGCCGATCCGTCGCTCTGGGGCCAGGTGGTGGCTCCCGGTGCGTCGGGCGGCGTGGACGCGGTGATGGAACGCGCCCAGGCGATGTCGATGGCCGCGGGGCAGTGGGGCTGGGAGCACGACAAGAGCTACGTGCAGATCGTGCTCGCTTTCCACGCCACCGGAATTCCCATCACCTGGGACGTCGCGTGGATCAACACACTCTTCTCCATGTGGCTCGCCGCGCCGACCGCGCACGCCACGGGCGGCGGCGCGGATCCGTTCCCGGCCAACAACGTAACGCTGTTCGGATTGCGCCAGCCGGCACCGCCTCCCAATCCGAGCGTCTACGCCGCGGGGTACAACACCCTGTGGGGCGCAAAGCGAGGAGGGCTCGACCTCACCGTCTCCGGCTCGAATCTGGTGGCCGCGCTCACCCTCGACAACAAGGTTTATCAGGACCCGTACGTCCGCGTCGCCGCTGACGGAGGGCTCCAGGTGAAGCTTCGGTCGTCCGACGGCGTGGTGCTCACCGGGACGGTATACGTCACGGGCCCCAACCGCGACCTCTCGGGCTTCCTGCGCGACGGTGTTGCCGGCGTGCCCGACGGCTTCGTCGCCATCAAGCGCAAGCTCGGCGAGCTGGCCCCGGGCCGACCGGACCTGCACATGCAGTAGTGCTAGACCAAGGCGATGCCGAGGCCGGCGAGGGCCGGAGCGACCGACCGGGAGAGCGCGCGATAGTACGCGTGCGCGTCCACCGCCGGCTCCACCACGCCGGGGTTCTGGCTCGGCTGCGCTCGCCGTGGAGGGAGATCCACTTCCGCCACGTCGTGAGCGACCACGCGCTTGAGCTCGAGGGCCGCCGCCCCGACCTCGCGACGCAGGTAGGCGCGGGCTCGTTCTTCGCCGACATCCTCCGTGAGGAGGCGCAGCGCGCCTGGCAACAGCATCGCGCCGAGCCGAGCATGGGCCACTTCGTCGCGCAGGAAGATGGCAATTCGCTCGCGGAAGTCCGGCAGATCGGTGGCGGCCACCACGCTCGCGAAGCGTGAGGCGCTCACGGCCTCGCAGAGCAAGAGCCCGACGGCGACGTCGCGCGCGAAGAGCTCGCACAGCGACTCTTCCGGGCGTCGGCTCTCGATGGGTTGTGGCGCAGGCACCGGTGCGCCCAGCGCGCCGAGGACCTCCACCGTGATGGCGACGTGCGCACGCTCGTCTTCTTCGAGCCGCGCGAAGGCCGTGGCCCACGCTTCCGCGTGCGGTGATGGCAACGCCTTCGCCGTGGCGACGAGGCGAAGCGCCAGGTCGACCGACGCCTGCTCGTTGCTACAGCGACGTGCCCACACGATGCGCGCGGCCAGGGCCGCTGGAGCTGGCAGCCGCGCGACGTCCAGGGGAAGCGACGGATGGCGCCGCGAACGTGTGACGAACCGAGTCAGCCGTTGCACGGACCGCACATCGTCACCACCCCTGCATCGCTGCCTGCGTCGACGCTCGCCGCGCCCCCATCGGGCTGACGGATGTAGGAGCCGCAGTTGCCCTGGCCGTAACAGGGATGGTTCGGGTCCAGCGTCTTCGGATCGGGAGCGTTCGAGGTGTTGTTACACCCCACCGCCGCGACCCCCGCCGAAAGTATCCCCAGCATCGCGGCCCAGGAAAGGGGAGAAGGCATCGCAAGATTCTACGGTCTACAACCCGGACGCGCTACCAGGGAATCGGGCCGGCGTCGTTGGAGAAGGTGCCGGTGGGAGCATCGGGCCCGAGGAGCGCGAGCCGCACTGCCTCTCGAGCACCCTCGGCAGCGCTGCGTGTGCCGGCGTGATCGTTGAAGGCGGTGGCGGTGAAGCCCGGGCACATGGCGTTGACCTTGATGGCGGTGCGCGCGAGCTCCTGGGCAAATGCGATGGTCACTGCGTTGAGCGCGCTCTTCGATGGGCCGTACGCGACGCCGCCGACGCGTCGCATCGGATAAGCAGGGTCGCTGATGACGGTCATGGATCCCACGCGGCTCGACACGTTGACAATGCGCGCGGCGGGCGCCTGCCGGAGCAGCGGCAGCATGGCCTGGGTGACGGCGATGACGCCGAAGACGTTGGTCTCGAACACCGCGCGAATGTCGGAGATGGCAGCACGACTGGGGCAGCCGCTCTCGAGAATGCCTTCGAGGGTGGTGGCGCGCGTGTCGCCGCCGTTGGCGATGCCGGCGTTGTTCACCAGCACGTCGAGGCGCCCCAGCTCCTCCTCGACGCGTCTTGCGGCAGCAGCGATGGACCCGGCGTTCGTGACGTCGAGCGCGATGGCGCGGGCGTCGCCGGAGATTCCTGCGGCCGCGGCTTCGCCGCGTGAAGGGTCGCGCGAGCCCACCAGAACGGTGAAGCCACGCGCTGCGAGCTCGGTGGCGATTGCGAGCCCGATTCCTTGATTGCCACCGGTGACGAGGGCGACGGGTTTTTCGTGCATGAAGACCCTGTAGCCACCGGCGAGCCACCCGCCTTGGTGATTCTTGTCCTCGTGAGAGGGGCAAGAATGCCCAAGCCCCGATGGCGCCGCGGGCGTACCATCGATGCGTGGCCGTTCGCACCGAACCAATCGCCGTATCCACGCCGGGGCTCCGCGCCCTGCGCTGGTGGAGCGACGAGCCGCACACCCGCATGAAGGAGGCGTACACCGTCGCCCGGCTGGTACGCGGCCGGTCGTCGTTCTGGAGCGCCGGCAAGGTGTGGGAGAGCACGCCGGGGTCGCTGCAGATCAAACAGCCCGGCGACGTGCATCGGGACGTGTCGAGCGATGGACCGCTGCTGTTTCAGCTGGTGACGTTTCCCACGTCTCTCGTGGAGAGCGCGGTCGGCAAGGTGCGCGCCCTCCCGCAGCTTGCGCCGGGCGATCCCCGCGGTGCCGCGTTTCAGCACCTTCACGATGCCGTGGCTCGCGGCGCCGAGCGACTCGCGCTCGACGTAGCGGTGGTGGAAGCCATCGCGGCGCTGGGCGCACTGGATGGCCCGAAAGAGCACTACACCCGGGCGGTGCGCCGGGCCCTCGAGCTCCTGCGCGAGCGCCTCGCGGAGCCGCTGACCCTCGACGAGATCGCGGCCCACGCAGAGCTCGGGAAGTTCTACCTGTGCCGAGCATTTCGCGCCCAGCTGGGGATGCCTCCGCACGCGTATCTCACGCGCCTGCGCATCCGGCGCGCCAAGGAGCTCCTCGCCGCCGGTACCATGCCCCGCGACGTCGCGCCCCTGGTCGGATTGTACGATCAGAGCCAGCTCAATCGGCACTTCCGCCGCCTCGTCGGAACCACCCCGGGCGAGTACGCGCGACGCGTCGGAAGAGCGCATTCGGTTGCCTGATCCGCGGGAGCCCGGGGTACAGCTTCCCGACGTGGGCGAACTTTCGACTTTGCGGTAGCAGAGAGGACGAATCGATGGTCTCCATCGCACGCTCGGGTTGGGCTGGAGTGGTACTTTGTGTGGCCGCCGCTGCGTGCTCCAGCACGCCCTCGGGGGCACCCATCTCCGATGCATGCGGCTCGTTGTTCGACGCGCTCTCGGCGCGCGATCAACGGTGTAGCCAGGCGACCAGCGACTTTTCTGCGGAGAATCGCGAAACGTACGTTCGCGATTGCTTGCTCCGCACCAAGGCCGCCGGGTCCGGGTACGGCGCGCCCTTCGTGGACGGGTGCGCGAAGGCCGTCTCCGCGGAGCGCACCGCCTGCCCGTCGCTCGACGACTTGCCCGCATGCGTCGCGCCCCGAGGCACCCTGGCCGACGGTGCTGCCTGCATGTTCTCAACGCAGTGCAGCGGTGGATTCTGTCGGGGGCTGGAGGCCAAGGTCGGTGGGTGCGGCGTTTGTGCGTCGCTCTTGCCCCGGGGTGCCGCTTGCACCGGGAGCGGCACGGAGAGCTGCGACCGCGGTCTCCTGTGCCTCGGTGGCAAGTGTGCCGCGCCAGCGCCGGAAGGTCAGGCCTGCACCGTCGCCGGAAGCACCGAAGAATGCGCCGCCGGCCTGTACTGCGCCGGCACCACGTGCGCCAAGCTCCCGGCGCGTGGTGAGGCGTGCTCGCTGCTCTGCGCTGCGTCCCTGGTGTGCGTCGGCACGTGCATCGACGCGGTCGGATTGGGTGGAACATGCACGGAGCGCAACGAGTGCGGTCCGAGCCTGGCCTGCGTCGGTGGCAAGTGCAGCGCGCCGACCATCTCCGGGCCCTCCGGCGTCTGCGGCACGCCGTCCACCCGCTGCGACAAGGGGCTCGAGTGCGTCTTCGGTGAATCCGACGCCAAGTGCGAGCCCTTCGTCGCCGAGAACGGCGCCTGCACCACGAGCGGTCCGCCCTGCAAACCGTTCCTCGCCTGCACCAACGGCACCTGCACCTACGCCGACCCCTCTCGCTGCAAGTAGCGACCAGCCTTGGCGCTGGGAGCGCAACGCGGTAGCTTCGGAGCGGAGGGGGTCATCCGTGACGCTATCGAACGAGGATTCATCGGCCATTCACGCGTGTGCCGCGGCCGTTCAGGCCTTCTGCGACCTTCTCGACACGCCGCCGGAGCCGGAGGACGCCGACGGCGTGCGCCTCATGATCGCCCTCGCTGCACTGCACCTCGCAGCCCTTCGCCTCCCGCACGTGTTCGACGAACACGAAGTCGAGGTGGCGTACGAGCGGCGGCCGTTGCGGTGCCTGGCCGAATGGGCGAACTGCGTCGGCGTAGGCATCTTCTACACACTCTTCGACCCGCTGACGGTGCTTCCGGAGGAGCCGGGGGCCGGCGACATGCAAGACGATCTCGACGAGATCCATCACGACCTCGAGGAGGGCCTCGCCGCGTATCGAGCCGGAAAGGTCGTGGGCGCGGCCTGGCTCTGGCGATTCTCCTTCTATTCGCACTGGGGCCGTCACCTCACCGACGTGCAGCGGGCGCTCCACTGCGCCACGTGCTCGGACGCGGCGCTACCGCGGGGGAGTGGGGGCTAGTCCGTCGGGCTGAATGCACGAGGTGAGGTCGAAGAGCAGGAACTCCAGGGCCCGCTCCTGGGCGCTCAGCGGCCCCCGCACGCAGCTCGCCGGAATCTCGCCACCCGGTGTGGTGCCCACTCCGTCGCCCTCGGATATATGGATATCGCTCAGCACGCCGCGCCCGCACTGGGCTTCCGGTGCCGCGCCCACCGGCGCGTTGAAGCTGAAGAACTTCACCATCTCGCCTGTGCCCTCGCCGCGGTAGATCCAGCGCTGGGCGCCGGGGTTGACGCCGCGCAGGTGCTCCACCGGTACTTTGATATCGATGGACCCGGGGGTGGTGGAAGCGCCGGTGGAGACGAGCCATTTTGCCATCGCAGCGCCCTTGGGGAACGACTGGTCGACGGCGTAGGTGGTCCCCAGCGAGCTCGCCGGAGAGAGGCCCCAGTCGGCGAGCCCGGAGAGCGCGGCTGGTCCGTTCTTGAACCAGGTGTAGTGGTAGTGCGTGGCGAAGACGCGGCCGCCCTCGTCCATGTACTCCATCATGGCCTGCTTGGCGGCGTCGCTCTTCAGCTCGTCGTGCTCCTTGCACTCGCACGAGAGCAGCACCGCGTCGTACTTCTTCAGTTGCGCGACGTTGCTCCATAGATCGGTATCGGCCGGTCCGGCGGTGCCGCCCACCACACCTTCGCCGCCGAAGCCCTTGTACACGTGAATGCGCCCGGGGCCCTTGGGGTCGGTGAGCTCCGATGCATCGATGCCCATGCGCGCGAAGATGCAGGCCAGGGGATCGCAGCCCCCGGTGACCACCGCCATTTGCGGCATGTCGCCTTCGCGCTGGTTTCGCGGCAGGTGCATCAGCGCCGGGCTGTCGAAGCGGTTCTCCTGGCAGGCCACGACGGGAACGTGGACCTCGCGGCGCCACTTGCCGATCTGGAACACGATGGGGATGTCGTCGCCATCGGGAACGCCCTCGATGGTGAACTCGCCGCGCTCGTTCGTGAGCACCGCGCGCGGCACCGGGTTCACCACCGTGTCGGCGCACTTGTCGCAGCTCGACCCCTGGACCATGGGCTTGGTCTTCTCGTTCGGGACGTAGACGATGGCGTTGTAGATGGGCGCCGTCCCGCCGGGGTCGAACACCTTGCCGGTGATCCGGGTGGAACCGCCGCCCGCGCAGGTATGGACCTGACACTGGAGCCCGTTGCACGCGCCGATGGCCGGCGGAGCATCGGCGCATCCCTGGGGTCCGCAGGCCCCTGCGTCGTCCGCGAACCCGCCGCCAGGCGTGGACGCGCAGCTCGCGGATCCGAGAACCACGCCGGCCATCATCATCGGTGAGGCCCACAACAACGCTCGAAGCATGCCCATGACAGT
>JABFRG010000905.1 GCA_013141295.1 Polyangiaceae bacterium | reverse complement strand
GAGCGGCGAGGGCCTCGCCGGCCGCGTGGAGAACCCCACCTCCTCACCGGACGACATGACGCTGCTCCTCGACACGGTCAAGGCCACCGCCGCGCCGCAGGAAGACTTCGCCAAGGCGGTGCGGGCCCCGTTCCCCTCCCCCCAAACCGCAAAAATCACATCGGAGCGCCGCGCATGCCGAACTCGAGCGCCCCGGCGGTGGTGCCGAGGGTGAGCTCACGCACGCTGCCAAGGCGCTTGAGCTGCGGCGCAGCGTAGGGCTTGCGCTCGATTTCGCTCGTTTTTTCTGCGGACTGGGTGTGACTCGACATCCTGAGAGCTCCTTGGGCGGACCGGAAGATAGCGTATGGATCGGTGCATGCGCAACCCGCGACATTCACGCGGGCCTACATGCACCCGAAAGTCGGGTCACAACCCCGAGAAGCTGGTGTGCCGGCGGGAAACCGGGCCTTCGGCGGTCCAGGCCCAGATGTAGTCGTCTTTCGTCGCCCGGGCCGTGAGCCGGACCCCCACCGCGGCCCCGGCGGTCACCGGAAAAGGCTCGAAATACGGTAAGAATCCGCGGGAGTAGACGACATCGTTGCCGGGCGCCGAGGAGAGCGTGATGGCCGCCGTGAGCCGGGCCTCGAACCAGAGCGCGAGGCCGTGGCAGAGGCCGTCCCGCTGGGGCACGAGCGACAGCGTGCGCTGGAAGAAGTCCGGCGGCGCGTCCCGGTACCGCACGGTGGCCCAGGGTTCGGCGTTGGAAAGCACGCTGGCGGCAGCGATCGGCGCCTTGCGGTCGTGATGAAAGGCGAGCACCGTCGCTTCCAGCACCGCACGCATGTCGAAGTCGAGGGGGCGGTCGCCGAAGGGTCCGGTGGCGGCGCGGTAGGTTTCCGGGGCCTCCACCAGCGCCGCGTAGAGGGTGTCCTCCGCCGGTACCAGCACGCCCTCCGGTTTCAGGAAGCGCCGGGCCGCGTCGTGGACGATGGCCAGGTTCTTCCCGTAGAGCGGTACCACGCCGCGGAGGTCCGCGAGGAGCACATCGGCCCGCTCGGAGAGCTCCACCCGCTGGGCGTCGGCGAGGATGGCGGTAACGCGATCGGGGGCGAAGCCGTTGTCGGCGCACACGCGCGGCACCAGCTTGACCGCCGGGTTGGTGTCGATGGCCGTGACGTGGGCAGCTCCGGCCCGGAGCGCGAGGAGCGTGCAGATGCCGGTGCCGGCGCCCAGATCGACCACGCGGGCCCCGGGGCGCACGGCTTCGGCTATGGCGTCGGCGTAGGCGCGCATCCGCGGGGCGTTCTCGATCATGCGCCCGTAGTCGAGCAAGCTGTACACGATGCGGCGGAGCCTATCACTCTCCCGCCGGGCGTGACGAGTGGTGGTACCGTGGGCGCGTGCTGAGCATCGCCGACCTCGAGCGTCGAGAGACCTGGGAGCGCCTGTGGCCGGGCGCGAAGGTGGATGGCCCCCTCACCGCACCGCGCCCGCTCCCCACGGAAGCGCTGGAGATCCGCGACGGCTTCGCCATCGTCGCCGCCGCTGCCCCCGACGCGGCCTTGCTCCGGCGGCGCATCGAGACCCTGCACGCGGCGGGGATCCCCCTGCTCTTCGGCTACCTCGACGACGCCTTCTGGACGCCGGGGCTCGCGCTCGCGCAGCTTTGCACCACACGCTTCCGTCGCCCCTTCGTGCTGCTCGACGACGGCTGGGCATTTCGTGTGGAGGGCGGCGCCGCCGGTTGGCCGGCCCATCGCGGCATCGGGGAAGAGGTCCTGGGGGACGACGGCGCGCCTTCGGTGCTCAACACGTGGATTGCCCTGAGCGACGTCCCGGAGAACGCGTCGCGCATGTGGGTGGTGCCGTTCTCGAAGGATCCGGCCTATCCCGCGAACCTGAAGGACGTCTCGGCGGAGGCGGGCGCCGTGTCGTTGCCCACGGGCCCGGGCGACGCCGCCATCTGGAACGCCAACCTGCTGCACTGGGGCGGAAGAGCCGAGGCCGCGGCGCCGGTGCGTGTAAGCTACACGTTCACCATCGCCGCCGAAGGGAGCGCCTTCGCGCGTACCTTCGGGGTGGCGCCGGTGAATCACTTTCCCTTTCGCGCGCGCCTCGACTTCGTGGCGCGGCAGTTCGCCCGCTATGCGTCGCACGACGAAACGATACCGTCGCGCGTCCTCGACTGGGCCCGCGCGACGGTTTCACTGGCGAAGCTCAGCTCACGCTGATGGGGATGGCCCGCTTCTCGGCGGCCTTGCCCTTGGGCATGCGAATCTTCGCGAGGCCGGCCCGTAGCTCCACCGCGATGCGGTCCGGGTCGACGGTGCTCGGAACGTTGAAGGTGCGCTCGTAGGCCGCGTCCGCGACGTCGGCGCGCAGCGTGAGCTCGGCGTCCTTCACGGTGACCGCCAGGGCCTTCTCGTCGACACCCGGTAGATCGACGAACAGGATGTACTCTTCCTTGCTCTCGAAGGCGTCGGTGGCGGGGATCTTCTGGTTCTTCTGGTTCATGGTCGTCGCTCCTGAAAGATGAAATTTCGTTGGGCCCGAGCTGGCGATCTCAGGTGGCGGTGATGGCGATGGTGCGAACCTTGGGGGCGACCTTCGGCACCGTCACCACCAAGAGACCATTCTTGAAGGTCGCGGTGATGGCGTCGGCGGCGACGCCGTTGCCCAGCGTGATCGATCGTTTGAGCTCGAACGGCATGCGCTCCCGGTGCAGCGGAACGGCACCTTCCGGCGCTTCCACCTTGCGGGTGGCCGCGAGTGTGAGGACGTTCTCGAGGACCTCGATCTTCACGTCCTTCTCGGTGAGCCCCGGGAGCTCCGCACGCAGCTCGAAGCGATCTTCGTGCTCGGTGAGACCGATGCTGGGGGTGGCGACCCGCTCCCAGGAGCCGGCGCCGGCGTCCCAGCGAAGCGCGTCGAAGGCGCTGAGAAAGTCTTCGGCGGAGGGCGCGTAGCCGCGAGAACGGAGGGCAGAACGAACGAACGGAAGAGTGCTGAGCATGACACGACTCCTTGATGCCGCGCGAAGGCGGCGAGCGATGGCGTACGCACGACGCGTGCGCAGGCGGGTGAGTACGGTTCGACGACGCGAGAGGGCTCGCAACGTCGACGACGTTGGTGCACGAGAGGGGCTCCAAGAGGCCTCGGGAGGAACGACGCGCCGCTCGGTATCGCCGGGGCCGTCGTCTCCGCGTCTCTTGTCTGAGAGGGTAAATAATCATGCCAACCTCGGTCGCAAGGGGGCGGCATGGAAAAAGCAAAAGCCCGCGGATCGCTCCGCGGGCTTCGTGGTTGGGCGCGATGGCCTATGCGCGAATCAGGGCGTGGCGCAGGCGCCGGAGGTCTTGGCCGAGATGCCGAGGCGGTTGGCGACGCACTCGTTGCTGTAGGTCTTGCCGTCGCAGCCGCACACCGGGCTGTAGATCATGGGGCAGGCCTGGGGCTTCACCATGCAGTGACCGGGAGCATCGGCCTGGCCGCAGATGGCGCCGATCTGCCAGATGCAGGTCTGACCGGTGGGGCAGGTCTGGCCGCCGCGGCCGCCGCAGGCGCGGGGAACCGGGGGCGAAGGAACCGTGCGAAGGTAGAACTGCGTGGCAGTGGCGGTGGCGCCGGAGGCGGGACCGGATGCGACGGTGCCGGCGAGGAGGAAGCCGTCCGCGAAGAGCGCGTCGTTGGCCGCGTCGACCGCGCCTTGCGGGGCGCCCGCGGGCGCGAGGTCGAGCCCGGAGACGTTGCGGCTGCTGGAGGCGTTGAGCTTGGCCAGGCCGGTGGTGGGGCACGGGGCGCGGACGCAGCGGATGCCGTTGTCCTTGGCGCGGTAGAAAGCGCCGGCGGGGATGGCGTTGCCGGCGGCGGTGGGCGCCGCGGCGGGGCCCTGGGCAACCCAGCCCTCCTTGGCGGTGAGCTTGCCGATGGTGTGGCCGTTCCACGCGAAGCTGCTCATGCGCGTGGCCTTCACGAGCGCCTGTCCGCTCTCGAGGGAAGCGCGGAAGTTGTCGAGGTCCTCACCGGTGAGGCCGAGGCCGTCGATATCGATGGACCCGACGTAGCAGCTCGCCTGCAGGGTGCCGTCGGCGCAGCGGGTGGTGGCGGCGTTGACGCGCTTCACGAAGAGACCGCCACACAGCGGGGACACGCAGCGGCGCTGATCGTGCGCGGTGACGATGAAGTAGCCGGTGTTGGTGGACGTGGTGAGATCGTCTTGCGTATCGTCGACGGTGTCGTCGGCCTCGGGGGCGGTATCGGCGGCGCAGCCGGGAACGAAGAGGGTGAGGGCGGCGCAGGCGACGAGCGACGAGAAGAGAGTGGTACGCATGTGCGGCGTACCTAGCACCACATGTGGGAGGGTCAAGGCCAAACGGTTGAGCTGCACTGCAATCTTTCGCCCGGACTGAAGTTCTCTCCCGCCCGAGAGAGGCGGTAGAATGGCCGCATGTTGCGTCGATTCGTCGGAGGCACGCGGGGCAAGACCGCGGAGGGCGACGCCTTTTCGCTGGACGTGGTGGACCCGGCAGGGCCCAGCCTCCGTCGCGTGCCGCTGGGGTTTCTCGGGCACGGCGTCTCGTTTCACGGGTCCGCGCCGGACCGCGCGCTGGTGTTCGAGAAGCGGGGGCCCGGCGGCGCCGTGGTGGATCTGGCTGCGGGTCGGAAGACCGCCGACGTGGCGCCTTCTGCCGGTCGGCACTTTTACGGCCACGCCGCCTTCTCCGGCGACGGCGCACGGCTCTTCGTTGTGGAGACGGATCTCGCCTCCCACGCGGGCGTCATCACCGAGCGCGACGGCAAGACGCTGGCGGTCCTTCGCGAGCTCCCCACCTTCGGCGACGATCCCCACGACTGCGTGCTGCTGGAAGATCGGCGAACACTGGCCATCACCAACGCCGGCGCGCCCCTGGGCACGCAGGGTGCGGCGCACGAGCCGTCGGTGACGTTCGTGGACACCGAGACCGGGTCGCTGGTGGAGCGGTTCACCTTCGGCGATCCCAAGATCAATGCGGGGCACATCGCCGTCACCGAGCGACGGGACTTCGTGGTGGCATCGGCGCCTCGCAACGGCCTGCCGGAAGAGACCTCGGTGGGCGGCGTGACGATTCGCACGCGACCGGGCAAACCCGAGCGCATGCGCGCGCCCAAGGAGCTCACCGATCAGCGGCTCCTCGGCGAATCGCTCAGCGTGTGCATCGACGGCGACGTCGCGGTGGTGACCACGCCGCTCGCCAACGTCGTGTCGTTCTGGAGCCTCTCGCGCAAGCGCTGCCTCGGTACCCTCGAGCTCGAGTTCCCGCGCGGGGTGCTCCCGTCGGGCCAAGAGCACCGCGTGTGGCTCGCCTACGGCCGCGCCCTGCCCGAGGTGGCGCTCGTGGACCTCCGAACGCGCGAGCGCGTGAGCGGCCCCGAGCTACCCAACGGCATCTGCAGCGGCTCCCACCTGTTTCGATGGGAGCACTGAAGCACCGCACTCAGTCCCAGAGGCGCATGACCCCCGGTACGGCGGTGCCGGTACCATCGAGGAACTGGCCACCGACAACGACGCGGCCGTTCTTCTGGACGGTGAGCGCGACGCCACCTTCGGCGAAGCCAGGCAACGTCCGCAGTCCGGCGGACCCGAAGGTGGTGTCGGGTAGGCCAGCCGGCGTGAAGCGGCGTACCTCCCGCGCTCCGCTGGCAATGCCCAGGGTCACGATGCGCTCGGTGGCATCCACCGCCATCACGTCGGCTCCCCCGCCCGCGGCGATCTGAGCGATCCCCGTGCCGCCGAACGTGGTGTTCCGCACCAGCGTCGTGGCGTTCAACTGGATGATGCGGCGATCCGCCGCCCCGTTGGTGAGGGCACCGAGGACCAGCACCTTGCCGGTGCCCTGAGGAGTGAGGGCCAACGCCTCCGCCATGGTGGCGGGCTCCGAGAAGGCATTCGTCTCCGCGCCCGCGAGGTAGCGCTTGACGCTAAGGTCCATTGGGGTCGCGGATGCCGCCGTGCTGAAACCGACGACCGCGCTGCCGTCGGGCAGGAGCGTGCTGGGGCCGCGTGCCAGCACGAACGCCGGCGACACACCCGCGGAAGAGCCCGCGGCGCGATCCACGTCCAGCGCGCGCCAGCGCACGCGCACGTTGACTCCACTCGCGAAGTAGAAGCCGGAGGCCACGTGCACTTTCGTTGCGTCCGCACGCAGCTCGGTCGGAGCCTCCCCGATCGTGGCAAACTTCTGGATAAGGTCGGCGGCCGCGCCTGACTCGAAGAGGCTGAGATTGTTGTTGGGACCAAGTGGCCCGGCAGCTACGTAAACCGTGTCGTCCGGCGCGGTGGTGAGCGCGCCGACGATCTGCTGCCCCGCCGGCGCAGTCTTGACTCCGAAGGTGGGCTCGATGGCCCCGTCGCCCTGTAGGCGGACAACGAACACACCGGGGGTGCCACCTTGATCTCGCGTTCCGGCTACGACCACTCGGTCTTTCGAATCGACCTCGACCTTCGCGACGTACCCAGCCCCGAGCGACGACAATGTAGCGATGCCATCGGTCCCGAAGGTCTTGTCCACGGTGCCCGGGGCGCCGCGGACGAGTACGGTGAAGTCCTTCTTGGCGGAGGCGAGGCCGTCCAGGGTCACTGCGGTCGCGCTGAGCTTGGCGTCGCCCTGCTTCCCGTCGATGCCGGCCGAGAGTTGCACCTTGAGGGTCGTCTCGCCGGGCTTGAACTCGAAGTTGCCCACTGGCAGCCCGAGGCCCGCCGGAAGCGTACCGAACGTCACCTTCACGGCACCGGTGATGGCAGAGCCGCGGGTGAGCTGAAGGGTGAGGTCGACCGCGCCGCCTTGGATCACCGTGGCATCGGCAACGGCGAGCACGATGGAGCCCGTCGGCACCACGTCGGCGCCGCCGTCCGCCGGCGTGCTACCGGACGAGCTGCTGGCGCCGCCGCTGGAAGAGGACGAAGCGCCGGGGGGCGCCGTGTTGTCGCCGCAAGCCGCGAGGAGGAGCAGCGGAAGGTATCGAAGTGCTTTCATCGTCGTCTCCAAGGTTGGCCAGGGAGCGCAAGGACGAAGCCCCCCGGTTCGTGTCCGGAACGTAGCACGCCAGCGACGTTGTGCAGACCGACTATTTGCCCGGTTTACGGGGGCGCGCCGTGGGTGCAGGCATACCGGGCATGCCGGGCATGCCGCCGGAAAGACCACGGGTCATCTGGGCGAACATCTCCATGAGGTCCACCATCTCGTAGCCCTTGGGCACCTCGAAGATGGCGTCGGCGAGCGCCTTCTTCTCGATCTTGGTGGCTTCGGCGCGGATCGTTTGCGTGGTGCCGGACATGCCCACGTAGCGCACGGGGAAGTGGTTGCCGTCCATGATCTGCGCGGTGAATCCGTACGCGTCCGGAAGGGCGCGGAGCGGAAGCTTGAGCCAGGACGTGCTCTCTTCGGCGAGGCAGAGGGTACCGGTGTCGTTGGGCCGGTTCTTGTCCTTGATCTCCCACTCCTCGCAGTCGATGCCCGCTACCCGGTCTTTCTTGCCGGTTCGGGTGATGCTGGTGGTGTTGGGCATGGCCGGGGCCGCGCCGCCGCCGCCGCCGCCGGGGAGGCCGCCGGTGAGCGCCTTGGTCTTCTCGCCGATGGTGTCGAGGTCGATGAAGATCACCTTCTTCTGGGTGTCGCTCACGAAGTAGACCTTCTTCTCCGGCGCGTGCAGGAGGAGGTACCCCTTGGAACCGCCGAGGAGCTCGGTGCCCTTCATGCCTTCGGGCACGTCCATGCGTACCCGGTCCTTCTTCAGCGAAACCGCGAGGTCGACGGGCTTTTCGCCCTTCGACTCCAGGTGCATGCCGATCTCGCCCTCGAAGCCCTTGAGCAACGCGTTGAGGTTGGGCGTGGGCGCCGCCGCACCGGAGCTGGCGGCCCCTGCGGCGCCGGTCTTATCCTTGGCCTTGTCGCAAGCCGGGATCGTGAAGAGGAGGCCGGCCATGGCCACGGCCGCGGGGAGGGTGAAGAGGGCACGCTGTCGCATGACCACCTCTATAACCCATGCCTGCCGGTGACGCGCGCTTGAAAGCCGTGCGCCCGGGGGCCACGATGGGAGGGTGATCCCCTCGCGTCGACCCTGGATGGCTCGCTTGCTGACGACCGCGCTGGTGGGCGCCCTGGGTACGCTGGCCTTCGCCTGCGGCGACGACGACACCGCCGCAGGAACGTCTTCGTCCGGCGGCACCGCACTCTCCTCGGGCGGCGGCTCGTCCTCTGGCGGCTCGTCCTCCGGCGGCGGCGCTTCGTCCACCGGGTCCTCGTCGGGCACCAGCAGCGGCACCCTTCCCTCCCCGGTCACCGGTCAGGCCACGTACTACGACGCCACCGGCGCGGGTGCGTGTAGCTTCCCCGCATCTCCCCAGGACCTCGACGTGGCGGCGGTGAGCGCTTCGCACTACGGCAAGGCCGTGTACTGCGGCGCATGTCTCGAGGTGAAGGGCCCCAAGGGGACTGTGGTGGTGCGCGCCGTCGACCTGTGCCCCGGCTGCAAGAGCGGGAGCCTCGACCTCAGCCCCCAGGCCTTCGGGAAGATCGCCGACCTCAAGACCGGGGTCGTCCCCATCACCTGGAGCGTCATTCGGTGCAATGTACAGGGACCGGTGCAGTACTACACGAAGGACGGGTCCAGTAAGTACTGGACCCGTCCTTCGTGTAG
>JABFRG010000990.1 GCA_013141295.1 Polyangiaceae bacterium | reverse complement strand
ATAAATCGAGGTCGTAAACCGGCCGGCGCCGGGGGTCAAAACCCAGCGCCCCGAAGAGCCGGATGTGAACAGCACTTGTCCGGTTCTGTGAGAGGCGCCCCCGGGAAACCGGGGGTGCCTACTCGGTACGTTTGCCGTGCAGCCGCCCGCCGGCGCCATGTCCCCTAGCGGGATTCGTAGACGGTCAGCGACGGGAGCTCGACGACGGTGAGGAAGCCGCCTTTGCCGGCGCCGGTGTCGATGGCGCAGACGTTGTCGCGCATCCACATGTCGAGGGGATCTTCGGGCGTGTACTGGGAGAGCTCGGGCGGTAAGTGATCGGTGGAGGTGTGCCCGATGACCACGCGCTTACCGCGGTACTCCTTGAAGAACTTCATGGTGCGGACCCACAGGAGCTGGGCCTTCTCCTTCACCTTCGAAGGGTGGAGCCATTCGTCCTCGGCGCCCTCGACGAGGCCCGCGTGCACGTAGATGGCGTGCTCGTCCTCGTAGAAGTAGGGCAGCTGCTCGAACCATGCGATGACGTCGTCGGAGAAGAACGTGGCCTGCATGAGCTCGGCCAGCTCTTCCTGCGTGGGCATGTCGATGTCGGTGACCGCTTGACCCTTGAACGATCGATAGGTCGCGAGGCAACCGTTGCCCGGTGGCAAGACGAACTCCGGCCATCCGCCGTTGCGCACCCGAAGCCAGCCGTCCTCGTGGTTGCCGCGCAGCGCCACGACCTTGGAGGGGATCTTCTTGGGGAGCACTTCGCGCACGAGCTCCACCACCTCGCGGGATTTCGGGCCGCGGTCGACGTAGTCGCCGAGGAACACCAGCGTGTCCTCGTTGCTCACCTTCGGCAGCTTGCGGAGCACGCGGCGAAGGGCGGACAGATCGCCGTGGATGTCTCCGATAGCAAAGGTGCGCCCGGCCATATCCTCACATTATACGGACGTTTAGGGCCCCGTGGGGACCCTTCACCGAACCCCGTCGAATTCTTGCACTAGCCTCGCATCGCCGCGGTGGCCACGCCCACGAAGTGGCCGAAGGTAGGCTCGGACTCGAAGGCGAAGAGTCGCTCGCCCAGGGCCCGCAGGTTCTTGTGATCGGAGAACCACGGCGGCGTCGGTCGAATGCGAAAGGCTCCGCGCACGATGGTCTTCTCCGGGTGGTCGAGGAGCAGCGTGTTGTGCACGAAGCCGCTTCCGGAGCGGATGTCCTCCGGCGGATGCCCCGGGAACGCGCCCCAGGGGGGCGACGCCAGACCGTAAATGACCCCCGGCCAGAGGTTGACGCCGATGGCCCCGTAGCGAAGCGCCGCGAGGGAGCGTTCGAGGTCGTCCGCGAAGTCGCGCTGCGTCGCCTCGGCCACCAGTAGGACCGCCGAGAGCGTGCCCCAGCAGCGATCGTTGGCGAAGCGCGTGGCTTCTTCGAGGAACGCCGCCGGCCCTTCCGCGTCGAGGGTGACCACGCCGAGGATGCCGCAGAAGGCTTCGTTGGTGAGCGCGTACTCGCCCTCGACGTTGGGCACGTCGGGGAGGATGGTCCAGGGGATCTGGCCGTCGTCCGCCGCGCCCACGCTCTCGGTTCGATACCGACTGCGGAACGCGTCGTAGCGGGCCTCGGCGCCCGGGTAGTAGGCCTTGCGCGCCGGGATTCGTCCGAGCGCCTCTTTGACCTTGCGCAGGAAGGTCTCGCGTTGCAGCCAGTACTTGGAGACCACCAGCACCTTGGCGGCGTTGCAGTTGAAGCTCGCGTTGTTGGTGACCATCGCGGCCACGTGCCTGGCCTGGAACTCGAGATCGCCGTCGGACCACGGGCCCGGCACCACCAGCACCGGCGTCACGCACCCGAGCTCGGCCGAGAAGGGGCGGGCGTTCCTGGGCTCGCCGCGGCTCTTACGGTCCTTGCGCTCGGCCTCGTCTTTGCCCCACACGATGGCGTCGTAGGTACGGTCGGAGCCGGTGACGTGCAGCGTGTCGACGCCCTCGTGCTCCGCCAGGTAGGCGCCGTCCTCGGCGTCGCCCCCGGTCACCGCCAAGAACCCTCGGTCCACCAGCGCGGCAAAGGCCTTCTCGAGCTTGCCGCCGATGTGAGCGTTCACCGGGTTGGTCTTCAGGACCACCACCTCGTTCTCGGCGAAGAGTTTGTAGAGCACATCCATCGGTGGGATCGAGGAGACGTTGCCACCGCCCAGGACCAGGCACACCTTGCCCTCGCCCTCGGCCTTCTCCCGGTAGATGCGCCCGGTGGAGGCTGGCTTTCCCGCCTCCACGACCACGTCGGCGGTGGCTCCGGGGAACATCAAGCGATCGAAGAGCGAACGAGGAAAGACGCGCACCACGCGCTTGTCTCCGCCCTCGGCCTTCTGCGGCGCGCTTTCGCGCAGGGTGACGCTGCCGCCCGCCTGGAGCGTCTCCAGCAAGAGCCGGATGTTGCGCATGGTCACCACCGGCCCCGCGAGCCACTCTTCTCCCGCGAGGTTGCTGCCCGGAGCGATGCCCTTGAGCGCGCAACCATCGTCGACCCAGGCCTTCGCCACCTCGGCCACGCCCTTGCGGCAAGCTTCGAGGAGCGTGATGCGCTCCGCCAGCGGCACCGCGAGCCATGCGGCCTTCTGCGCCGAAACCTTCGCCACCATCGCGTCGAGCTCGGTCTTTCGTGCGGCCTCCATCATGCGACTCCCGCGGCAGCGCGATCGAGGAACTCGTCGACGCCGTGGAGGATCTCGCTGTTGCCGTTTTGCGCGTAGCTGGCGAGGGCCTTCTGGCAGTCGGGCACTCGCTCCATGAAGGCGTGCACGGTACGTGGATCGTCGAGGTTCTCGGCGTGGACGCCGTAGCCTTCCTTCTCCAGGTACTTCGCGTTGAGCACCTGCTCGAACTGGCGCCCCAGCGGGACCGAGAGCATGGGCTTGTGCAGGTACACCGCCTCGCCCATGAGGGTGAAGCCGCCGCCGGCGATGACCGCGCGACAGGTGGCGAGATCGTCGATGAAGCCGGCCTCGCTGAAGGGCAGGTAACGGAGGTTGCCGTCCCGCTCTTCCTCCTTCAAGTCGCGCTTCATGCCGTACACGCGACACTCGACGCCGGTCTTCTTGAGGGTGTCAGGGAGCGACTCGTAGCCTTCGCCGGTCTGGTACACCAGCAGGTGCTCGCCGTCCTTGGCCGCGGCCGAGAGGATCTCCGGCCGCAAGATGGGCGGGAACAGGCGGGTGTCGGGCTTGCGGATCTCCGGCCGAAAGAACGTGGTGATGTAGTACGCGTCGCAGAAGGGGAGCTTGCCCTTGATGAAGGTCTTGGTGAGCTGGAACGCGGCTTGGTGCCCGGCGATGATCTCTTTGGGGAGCGTGCAGCGGGCGATGATCTGCATGTTGTCGATGGACAGGATCGGCAGCCGGTGGGTCTTGGCGTACAGGTACGTCCACGACTCGAAGTCGCTGATGACCACGTCCGGCTTGAACTCCGAGATCAGCTCGAAGTACGCGGCGATGTTCTTGGGAACCCCGGCGGCGCCGGTGAGCACGTTCGACCAGAAGGTCTTGCCCAAGCGTACGCGGTTCTCCTCGTAGATCATGTGGAGCCCGTGAATCGGGTTCACGCCTTCGAAGCGCTTCTGCAGAAACCCCGCCGCGCGCCCCGATGCCATGATCTCCACGGTGTGACCCTGCGCCACCAGGTGCTCGAGGACGACGCGCGATCGCATCGCGTGCCCCATGCCTTCGCCCACGACGCCGTAGAGGATCTTCATGGCCCGGCATACTATCGAAAGATGCGACGCCGCGTGTGGTGCGAAATGCTGCCCTATGCCGAGCTTCACCGCCCTGCGGTGCGGCAGCTGTTGCAGCGCTACCGGCTGTCGCTCACGCTTGCCGTTCGGCCCTGGGATCTGCCGGATCTCCGGGCCGTGCTCCCGGTGCTCAAGGGCGACGGCATCGAGGTGGGCTTGTGGCCGATGCTCGCCGACGCCGAGGGCCGCTGGGCCAACGTGGCCTCGTGGCCGTCGTTCGCTCGCTTCGTCGATGCGCTGCTCCGAGCCATCGATCCCGCCGTGCCGGACGAGCTCATCCTCGACATCGAGCCACCGATTTCGCGGCTCGCAGCCTGGAAGGACGGTCGCCCGGCGCTGCTGCCGAGAACCGGCACCTTCGCCTACGCACGCACCACCGCCGGCATGTCGACGCTCGTCGCCGAGCTCGGTCGACGCGGCGTCCCGGTGCGCACGGCCATCATGCCGTTTCTGGTGTTCGACGGTCCCCTCCGTCCGCTGCAGCGCCTGCTCGGCACGCCGGGCCTCGAGGTGCCGGTCGCCGCCCATGGTCTGATGGCCTACACGTCGCTCTTCGAAGGATGGTCGCGCGGGACCGTGAGCCGCGCGCGGGCCGAGAGCTTGCTGTACGCCAGCGCACGCGCTGCCCATCTGCGCCTCGGCGCCCGGGCTTCGGTATCGCTGGGAGTGGTGGGAACCGGGGCGTTCGGCGACGAACCCGTGTTTCGATCTCCCGCGGAGCTCGCCCGCGACGTGGCGCTCGTTCGCGCCGCAGGGGTAAGCGACGTCGCGCTCTTCGATCTCGCGGGTGTGCTCGCGCGCCCGCCGGCGGAAGCGTGGCTCGATGCCTTCGAGACCGAGGCGTCGATGCGGCCCGAGTGGATTGTTTCAGCCTCACGCGCCTTGGCACGGTTTCGGCAATTCCCGCGCCAACGAGAAGTCTGATCTCGAGCGCGACCGTGGCCGAAAGCGGTACCTTACAAAGCCGCTAGGACCTTGCATCTCCAACAAAATCGGGCAGTGTGCGAGGTGCTTCCATGAGATCCATCGTCGCCGCTTCGGTGCTCTGCGCCGCCGTCCTCGCTTGCAGTTCATCGGACCCGACCCCGGCGTCGACCGGCACCGCCCGCTCCGCCATCATCAAGGGCGCCGCCTCGGATGCCTCGCAGGACGCCGCGATCCTCCTGGCGTACTACGACGCGGCCAGCGGCCAGGCGGGCGGATGCTCCGGCACCATGCTTTCGCCTCGGATCGTGCTCACCGCGCGTCACTGCGTCTCCCAGACCGACGAGTCGAGCGCGTGCAACGCCGAGGGGAAGACGTTGGCGGGCGGCAAGGTCTACGCCGACCACAAGCCCACCTCGCTGTTCGTCTTCACCGGCATCACGCGTCCCGACTTCTCCAGCGGTCGGGTCACGCCGCAGGGCACCGGGCAGAAGATCGTCACCGACGGCGCGAAGACCATGTGCAACCACGACGTGGCGCTCCTGGTGCTCGCGGAGCCCGTGGCCGGAGCCGTCATCGCGCCGGTGCGCTTCTCCGGACCTCCGGAAGTGGGAGAGAAGATCACCTCCGTGGGCTGGGGCGTCACCGAGAAGACCCAGGAGCCCACCACCCGCCAGCAGCGCGCCGACGTGCCGGTCCTGGTCGTGGGCCCCGACACCAACGCCATGATCGCCAACGGCGAGTTCATCGTCGGCGAATCCATCTGCTCCGGCGACAGCGGTGGTCCGGCGTTCGCGGCCAGCGGCGCGGTGGTCGGCGTTGTTTCGCGCGGCGGCAACGGCAAAGCCGGCGGCAACCCGTCGGATGCGTGCGTGGGCGTGCAGACGCGGAACATTTACTCGCACCCGGCGGCGTTCAAGGATCTCATCGATAGCGCGTTCGCCGAGACCGGTGAGGAGCCGTGGATCGAAGGGCAGCCGGACCCGCGCCTGAAGAAGGGCAAAGAGGCCTGCGGCGAGGCGGCCGAGTGCCGCTCCAACGCTTGCCTCGCCGTCTCCGGCGGCAACCAATGCGCGCCCGTCGATTGCACCACCGACGCGTGTCCCGACGGGTTCCAGTGTGGCGATGCGAACGGCGCCAAGGCCTGCGTGGCGGTGCCGCCGGCTACCGTCACCAAGACCGGCTGTCAGACCGGCGGCGGCTCCTCGAGCGGCAGCCTATTCGGTCTCGTGCTCGCCGCGGCCTTCGTCCTTCTGCGACGCAAGAAGTCGACGTAAGACGAAGCTCATGGTCTCGGCGGCTTCGCGGACGATGCGCGCGAGCACCGACAGGGCGTCGCCCTTCGGCAGCGGCACGTCGTAGGTGTACGTGTCGTCGTCTTCGGCCACCATCACTGCGTTGACCTGCGCGAGCAGCGCCCGCACGCCCTCGTTGTCCTTGAGCACGTAGGCGCGAAAGCAGTGGATGCCACGCGCGGTGGCCAGCTCCGACAGATGCGAGAGGAGGAGAACCGCGACGCCGCGACGTTGCCAGCCGTCCACCACCGTGACCGCGGCCTCGGCGACGTGGGGATCGTCCTTGAGGCGCACGAAGCGGGCGACCCCTACGCCGCGCTCCTCTTTGAGGTCGAGTGACGAGACGGTGGCGACGATCGCCACATGATCGCGGAAGTCCACCTCGGTGAGGTACTTCAGCATGGCCGCCGAGGGCTTTCCCAGCGGTGCCATGAATCGCCGGAAGCGCGTCTCCGGCGACGTGTCCGCAAGCGCCTTGGCGAGGGCGTCCTTGTCCTCGGGCGCGATTGCACGCACCAGCACCGGCGTTCCGTCCCGCAGCGTGGCCTCTACCCGAAACTCCCGAAGCGACTCCGGCATCCCGACGGTTCTATCATCCCCGCGGCGCGAAGCGAAGGTCGCCCAGGACGCCACGCTTCCTTAGGCATTCGATGCTCGATCGCGAGCGATCATGTCGGCTACCATGGTGCCATGCAGGCCAAGCCGCGATTCGACGTGTGCGTTCTCGGTGCGGGGCCGGGAGGATATGCGGCCGCCATGCGGGCGCACGACCTGGGCAAGCGCGTGGCGCTGGTGGAGAAGGGACGCATCGGCGGCGCGGGCGTCCACGCTGGCGCGCTGTCGTCGAAGACGCTCTGGCACCTGTCCAACGACTACTGCCGTGCCCAGCGTACCGACCGCGGCTATCGGGCCCAGGGGTTCGAGGTCTCGTTCCCCGAGGTGGTGAAGTGCGTGCACGAGGCGGTGCGCGAACGCGAGAGCATCCTCTCCACGCAGCTCGACAAGATGGTGGAGTCCGGTATCTCGCTCTTCCGGGGAACGGCGCGCTTTGCCACTCCGCACTCGGTGGACGTGAAGTCCGCCGACGGCAAGACGGAGACGGTGGAGGCCGACAACTTCGTCATCGCCACCGGATCGACGCCCCGGGTGCCGGACGGTATTCCCATGGACGGCAAGCGCATCCTCACCTCCGACCACATCGAGGAGCTGGACGACTTTCCCAAGAGCCTGGTCATCGTCGGCGCCGGGGTGGTGGGTTGCGAGTACGCCACCGTCTTCGGCAACTTCGGTAAGACCAAGATTTACATCATCGATCGCCAGCCGCGCATCCTGCCCTTCGAGGACGAGGACGTGTCGGACCTCATCTCGAAGAGCTTCGAAGGATGCGGCATCACCATCCACCGCGGCTCCAAGCTTTGCTCGATGGTCAACGCCGGCACCCACGTGGAGTACGAAGTCGAGGACGCCACCGGCAAGAAGGAGCGCATCCAGGTGGAGCGAGCGCTCATCTCCACCGGCCGCGCGCCCAATACCGGGAGCCTCAACCTCGAAGGAATCGGCGTGGCCCTGGAGAAGAGCGGCGCCATCGTGGTGGAAGACACGCGCTCCACGGTGCCGCACATCTACGCCGCGGGCGACGTGACGATGGATGTGGCGCTGGTGAACATCGCGGAGCTCGAAGGACGCCACGCGGTGGAGCGCATGTTCGGCGTCGAAGCCAAGCCGGTGCGCTACGAGGCGCTCTCGGCCATCATGTTTCTCAAGCCGGAGGTCGCTTCGGTGGGCCTCAACGAGCTCTCTGCCAAGGCCAAAGGCATTCCCTACCGGGTGGGTGTAGTCCACAACAAACTGGTGGTGCGCAACCTGGCAATGCGGGCCACCGAAGGGTTCGTCAAGCTGGTGGTCGCCAAGGATCCTCCGTATCGTTTGCTGGGGCTGCGGGTGGTGGGACCGCAGGCGGCGAGCACCATCCAGGGCGTGGCCTTCCTCATCGACCGCGGCGCCACGCTCGAGGACATCGAGCACTGCGTACACCCGCATCCGGCCATTCCCGAAGGGGTTCAGGAGTGCGCGCGGCTCTTGCTCGGACGCAGCATCCACAAAGTGGAGGTGTTCGGTCCGGAGCTCCTCTGGGTGGGCGAGGGCTGAGCGTTCGCATGGTGCCAGGTACCCGGCGGGCCTCCCGCGGCTGGGCGATCCTCGCTCTGCTCGGCCTGGCCCTGACGTGGCCGGGCGCCGCGGGCGCCGATGGTCATCGGAGCGCCAGTCTTCACTACGTGCGCGCGCCGGGGGCCGAGCGGTGCCTCGAGCAGGAGCGCCTGGAGGCGGAGATCGCCGGTCGCCTCGGCTACGCGCCCTTCACCGACGGTGCTGCGACGCGCATCGATGTGCGGGTGGAGGCATCCGGGAAGGGGCTCCGCGCGCTCATTCGCTTCGACGTCGCCGGCTCCACTGCGCCCCGGGAGCGCGTCCTCGATTCGCCAGGAACCGACTGCGTGGAGCTCGGCGCCTCGCTGGCCCTCACCATCGCGCTGGCCATCGACCCGGTGGCGGCCACCGGCGCGGCCCCGACGCCGATCGCCACCGCCACCGCGAGCACGCCCCCCGCTGAACCGTCCGCGCCGCGCGCTGCGCCGACCGCGCCGCCGAAACCTGCACCGGAGGTCCCGCC
>JABFRG010000505.1 GCA_013141295.1 Polyangiaceae bacterium | reverse complement strand
CGCTGGCCCAGTGGATCGGCGAGGCGGCGCTCCGGGAGCTTGTCGGAGGCCTCGCCGATCCACTGGGCCAGCGGACCTTCCGGGTGCAGATCGTCCTCCGGAAAGCCGGTGACCGCGGACGGCGTGAGGCGCGTGAGCGAGAGCAGCGCCCGGGCGGCGAGGTTCTGCGAGAGCTCGGCGTCGGCCAGGTCTTGCTTGGCTCGCTCGACGTTGGCGATGGCGCGCTCCTTGTCGAGCTCGGTGGCCACCGCGGCGGCCACGCGATCTTCCACCGAGACGCGGTTCTTCTCGGCGACGTCGATGCTCTTCTTCGCCGTCTCCACCAGGCCGGCGGTGACCGCGAAGGTGTTGTAGGCGCGAATGACGCGCTCATCGAGGGTGCGCCGGGTCACCGCCTGGCTCGCCTCGGCCGCCTGCGCCGAGACCTTCTGGCCGCCATAGCGCGCCCACTGGGCGAGGTCGAGCAGCGGCACGTCCAGGATGAAGAAGGCGTCCAGCTGGTCTTGCGGGATGATCGTGAGGGAGACGCCCTGGAAGTTCGCCACCGCTTCGTACTGGTTGCGGGTGTAGGTGCCGCGGGCGGTGAACGAAGGGAGGAGCTTCCCCCGCCCCTGCGCTGCCTCGGCCTCGCGCTGCTTCACCGAAGCCTCCGCGGTCAGCGAGTCCGGGTTCTTGGCGTGGGCGCTGGCCAGAAAGTCCTCCAGCGGCTGAAGGGCAAAAGCCTGAGAGGCGGGGAGCAACACCGCAGCGGCGGTGAGCATCGAGGGAAAAAGGCGCATGAGCCGTCGGTAACTCCTTTGCCCGTGATTGGATGCCGCACGCGGCGACGTATCGCAACAAAAAGTTGCGAAGACCCCGAAGAGTGCTTTTCTATAGCTCCATAGATGGTCCAAGCTCTCACCCCGCGCCCGCCTAGAGGAGAGCCCGTGGTTCAGGCGGTGCTCACGGCGACCCGCGCCGAGCTCGCCCGGGTGGGATACCGTGCGCTCCGCATCGAGGACGTGGCGGCGCTGGCCAAGGTTCACAAGACGACCATCTACCGGCGGTGGCCGGAGAAGCAGGATCTGGTGCGGGAGACCATGCTCTCGCTGTTCCAGGAGAACATCGCGGTTCCGGACACCGGATCGCTACGGGGCGATCTCCTGGCGGTCGGCTACAGCATGGTGCGTTTCGCCACACATCCGGACGGCAAGAGCCTGGTTCGGATGTGCGCCACCGAGGGGACCGAGCCGGAGCTCCGCGCCATCGTGGAATCCCTCCGCAGCTCCAAGGAGGCGCCCCCGCGGCGCATCGTCGAGAACGCCATTGCCCGCGGCGAGGTCGCGCCGGACCTCGACCCGGAGCTGTTGGTCTCGGTGCTCGCCGGCGCCATCCACCATCGGCTCTTCATCACGCAACGGGCGGAAGAGGGCCTGGTGGAGCGCGTGGTCGATCTGCTGCTCATGGGCGCAAAGCCGCGCTGATCATTCGAAGTACAGGCCGATCCCGATCCCGAAGCCGAGCTGCTGGGCGCCTTCGTTGACCCGGTTGAAGAAGAAGTCGCCCTTGATGTCGATGTACCGGTGCACCGAAACGCCGAGCGCGAGCCCGAGCGGCACATCCACGGCTTCGCCGCGCACGGAGCTCACGCGGAGCCCCGACATGGGGCCGAGCCACAGGTTGTCGGTGGCCTGAAACCAAAGGCGCAACGGCACGCTGAAGCCGACGTTGGTCTCGTTGTCGGCGAAGCCGATGGGCAGGTAGAGCCCGGTATCGAGGCGCACCGTATGCCCGAGATGCAACGCCATGGGGACGCCGAAAACGAGGCCGGTGCCATTGTTCACCGGCAAGAGCACGCGCCCTTCCAGGGCCAGCTCGAACGGTCCCTTCTCGAGCACCTTGCCGCGGAGCCGGAGCTCGGGGTTCGCGAAGGTGCGGTAGCCGAGCAGCCGGTAGGTCTCGCGATCGCGGTCGCGCCCGTAGAAGTCTGCCTGCGCGAAGCTGCTGTTGCCCTGGTCCTGGCTCCGGACGCCGAGGCGAACCCCCACGTCGAGGAAGCGCTGGATGCCCAGAACCGCCTCGAAGCTGCCGCCGACCCCGTCCCGCGAGATGCCGTACTGGTCGCGGTGACCGAAGCCGAACCCGGCATCGAGGGTGCCGCCGAGCGTGCTGCGCATGGTGATGCCGCGATCGACCCACCTGGGAGTCGCATGCGCCGCCTGCTCGCTAGCGAGAAGGAGGCTCGAGGCGACGACTGCGCACGAAAAAAAACGGAGCATGGCGTTAGCGTACGCCATGCTCCGCCGGAAGATCATCCGCCGTGGTCGGCGGAATTTCCTTACTTCTTGCCTGCCGCGCCGGAAGCGGAGCCGCTAGCCGAGGCGCTCGCCTTCACGTCGACGGAGACGCTCACGTTGGCCTTCACGCTCGCGGCCGCGTCGAGCGCGCCCTTGAAGGTGCCGGCGAAGCAACCGGTGATGCGACCGCCGACCATCGCGGCCTTGTCGCCGGCGCTGCTCGCGATCTCCTGAACGCTACCCTGGACGCCGTCGATGGCGACCTTGCCGCTCGCAGCGACCTTGGGCGCCGAGTCGGCCATGCCGATGGCGACCTTGAACACGATCGGGAGGTTCTTCTCGAGGGTGCCCTTGAGCTTCGCCTGGAGCGCCGCGTCGGCGCCGCCCACCACGCTCACACCGACGGTGGCCGGGCTGCATTCGGCCTTGGCGTTCACCTGGGCGTCGCAGTGACCCTTGCACTCTGCACTCATCTCCGGCGGCTTGACCTCGCCGGCGCACTTGGGCTCCTTGAACTCGGCGGAGCACTTGCCGGTGCAGGTACCTTCGCACTTGGCGGCTGCCTTCATCTTGCAGCTACCGCCGCACTTGCCGGTGCAGCTGCCCTGAACCGTGCCGCCCTCGCACTTGCCTTCGCAGGTGCCGGCGCACGCGCCCTTCATGTCCTTGCCGTCGCACTTGCCGTTGCAGGTGCCGGAGCAGGTGCCCTTCATGGTGGCGTCGCAGCTACCGCTGCAGTCGCCGTTGCAGTTGGCGCCGCCGCTGGCCTCGCAGGAGCCCTCGCAGTTGGCGTCGCACTTGCCGGAGAGCTGGCCGCCCTCGCAAGTGACCTTGGCGCTGCCGGGGGTCACCTTGGCGTCGCACTTGGCGGCGCAGTCGGCCATGACGTTCATGTCGACGCGGCACACCGGGGGCTTCACCGCGAGAGCGATGCGCAGGTTGGCGCCGAGCTTGGCCTTCACCTCGCCGATGACCTTGACGGCCGCACGGCAGGCGTCTTCGCCGCTCTTGAAGTCGGTGCCGGCGCCGAGGTCGCCGGCGATGGCGCCGCACGCGCCCTTGAGGTCGGCGTCGATCTTCGCCGAGTAGTCCTTGAGCTCGACGCTGGCGAGGACGCCGGCCTTGAGCTTCGCCGCGCCTTCGGCGGAGATCTTGAACTCGTTGGCGAAGTCGAGGGCGGCCAGCGCGCTCGCGTTGAGGTCCGGGCACTTGCCAGCGGCGGCGATGTCGCCGACGGGGCCGGGCAGGTTCTTCCCTGCGAGGTCCTGGGCCGCGCCGCAGTGAAGGAGCGGGCTCGCGAGGAAGGTGGCGAGGATCGGATAGGAGAGATATCGGCGAATCGTCATGGGGGCCGTGTTTATCATGGTTCCGTGCGGTCGAAACGCGCGAAACACGCTATCCTGCCGGCGTGACACGCCCCGCCGACGATCCTCAATTCTTTCGCTCGCCCCCACCCCCCGGACGAAGCCGAGAGAGCACCATTCGCCTGGATGGCGAAGGGCACTTTCAGCACGATGGTGACCCTTTCGCCCACGCGAAGCTGGCCTCGGCCATGCACAAGTGGATCGGTCGCCATCCGGACGACCGCCGGTACATCCTGAACAACGGCTACGACTGGTCGTACTTCACGGTGGAGGACGCTCCGTACTTCGTGCGCCACCTGGTGCATGCGCCGGAGGCCGCCCAGCGGACGGCGCCGGTGCTTTCGCTCAGCGACGAGACCGAGGAGCAGCTGGTCGCGGAGCGGACGTTCGTCGCTCCGGATGGTGCACTCTACACGCAAATCAAGCGTGAGGCCCCCGACGGACCCTACTGGGCGAAATTCACGCGCCACGCGCAGACCGAGCTCGCCCCCTATTTGACCGAGGTTTCCGGCTCCCCCGCCCTGGCGTTCGGCGGACGTGTGGTTACCGTTGGGTCCCGGGACGTTTTCGAATAGCATGCCCGTCCGATCATGCGTCTCCTCATCGCCGACAAGCTTCACCCCCGCGCCGTAGAAGAACTCCGAACACTTCCTCTGGAGGTCGTCTACGAGCCGGAGCTCACCAAGGAGTCGCTGGAGTCGAACCTCTCCGGGGTGGGCATCCTGGTGGTGCGGTCCACCGAGGTCTCGGCGCAAGCCATCAACGCCTCCAAGCAGTTGAACCTCATCGTGCGCGCCGGCGCCGAGCACCACACCATCGACGTGGGCGCCGCCTCCAAGCGCGGCATCTACGTGGCCAACTGTCCGGGCAAGAACGCCAGCGCGGTGGCCGAGCTCGTGTTCGGCATGATGGTCGCGCTCGACCGCCGGGTCCCGGACGCGGTCCTCTCGCTGCGCCAGGGCAAGTGGGAGCGCACCGAGTACGCGAAGGCCGAAGGCCTTCAGGGCAAGACCATCGGCATCGCCGGCTTGGGGGCCATCGGTCGTGAGGTCGCGGTCCGAGCCAAGGCCTTCGGTCTCACCCCGCTCGTATGGAGCCGCGGCGTCGGCGCCGCGCGCGCCGCCGAGTACGGGGTCACGCCGGTGGGCTCCCTCGAAGAGCTCGCCCAGCGCTCCGATATCTTCACCGTGCACCTGCGATCCACCGACCGCACGCGCGGCATCGTGAATCGCCGGGTCCTCGAGGCCCTGCCCAAGCGCGCCATGTTCCTCAACCTCGGCCGCGCCGACCTCGTCGACTACGAAGCGCTCCGCGACGTGGTGCGCATGAAGGGCCTCCGCGCCGCGGTCGACGTCTACCCGAACGAGCCGAAGGCGGCCAAGGGCGAGTTCTCGAGCGAGCTCTTCGCCATGCCGGTGAGCGCCACCGGCGGCTTCGTCTACGGTACGCCGCACATCGCGGCCTCCACCGACCAGGCCCAGCTCGCCATCGCCGGCGAGACGGTGCGGGTCATCCGGTCGTTCCTCCTCGAGGGATCGGTCCCCAACTGCGTGAACGTCACCGGCAACTCCATGGCGAAGTTCCAGCTGGTCATCCGCATGGTCGACAAGGTTGGTACCTTCGCCAACGTGCTCTCGGTCATCAAGCGCCACGGCATCAACGTCGAGGAAGTGACCAACACGGTCTTCGAAGGCGGCGTCGCATCCTGCGCCAAGCTGCGGGTGGTCTCGCGCCCCAGCGAAGCGTGCCTCCAGGAGATTCGCGCCTTCGACGAAGTGCTGCACGTGGACACGGTGACCTTGCCGAACCTTGCATGAGCGCTGGCCGCTCGGCCTGCGTCCTTTTCGCCGCGCTCCTGTCGTGTAAGGGGGCGCCGGAGAAGCCGGTGCATGATGCAGGCACCGACGCAGGACGTCGAGACGCCGCGGCGCCCGCCGTCCCGTCCGCCGAGGGCACCTTCGGGGCCGGGGCCGACGCGGGCCCTCCCCCGGCGCCGGTCGCCACCGTGACCGCGCCGGTGGACGAGACCTTGCCGGCCTCCACCAGCGACGAGCTCACGCTCCGCATGCGGCACCTGCTCGAGGCCATCGTGCAAGACAACGCCGACCTGGCGCGGGACGCGCTCTACCCGCGCGACGGCTTCATCCTGCTCCGCGACGCCAAGGACCCGGGAAAGACCTGGGACCAGCGGGTCCACGCGCCGTTCCAGAAGGCCGTGCACCGCACCCACCAGCGCACCAAGGGCATCGAGAACGCCAAGTACGTGGCCTTCGAGGTGGGTCAGTCCGGCGTGCGCGTCGGCGCCAAGAACCGCGAGTGGAAGCGCGACGTGTTCCGGGCCGGTCACGCGCGCTTGGTGTTCACCATCGACGGCAAGGCCAAGCACATCGAGGTGGGCGAGCTCATCTCGTACAAAGGCGCCTGGTACGTGATGCGCCTCCGCTGACGCAGCGCTACTACTTCTTCTTCTTCTGGTCGGTGTCGATCTCGTGCAGCAGCTCTTCCACGCGCTGGCGGGCATCCTGGCCGGCGTCGTAGAGAAAGCGCAGCTCGGGAGCCGCACGGAGGCTGAGGCGGGTGGTGACCTCGCGGCGAAGAAAGCCGGAGGCGCGCGCCAGGCCTTCGAGGGCCCGCTTCTGGTCCTCTTCGGTGACGGTGGTCTGCATGATGCGGATGTAGATCTTGGCAAAGCGCAGATCGTCGGTGAGGTCCACGCGCGCGATGATGACGCCCACCAGGCGCGGATCGCCGAGCTCGAGGGACACCAGAGAGGCCAGTTCTTCGCGGAGGCTCTCGGCCACCCGCGTCGATCGTTTTACGTCCGCCATGAAAAATCTCCGTACGCGCAAAAGGCCGAGCGCCGGTCCCGGAAGGACGCGGCGCTCGACATATGAAGCTCGGCTCTCGACGAGAGCTCGAATATCGAGCTCAGAGCCGTTGCTTCACTTCCTCCATCTCGTAGCACTCGAGGATGTCGCCTTCCTTGATCTCGTTGAAGTTCTCGAGGCTGATACCGCACTCGAACCCTTCCGCGACCTCCTTGACGTCGTCCTTGAAGCGCTTCAGCTGACCGAGCTTGCCCTCGTGGACGACGACGTTGTCGCGCACCACGCGGATGAACGCGTTGCGCTTGACGATGCCTTCGAGCACGTAGGAGCCGGCCACCGAGATGCCCTTGATCTTGAACAGCTGGCGGAGCTCCGCCTTGCCGTGCACCTTCTCCACCAGGTTCGCCGGGAGGAGACCTTCCATGGCCGACTTCACGTCGTCGATGGCCTGGTAGATGATCGAGTAGATGCGGATTTCGACGCCGTTTTCGTCGGCGAGCGCCGACGACTTGCCGGCCGGACGGACGTTGAATCCGATGATGACGGCCTTGCCCGCGATGGCGAGGTTGACGTCGCCTTCGGTGACGGCGCCGACGCCCGAGTGGATGACCGAGAGGCGAACCTTCTCGCCCGAGAGCTTGGTGAGAGCGTCGCTGACCGCCTCCACCGAGCCCTGCACGTCGCCCTTGACGATGACGCGCAGCTCGAGTTGGCCGCCCTTGGCGATCTTCTCGGCGAGGTCGCCGAGGGAGATCTTGACGTCCTTGCCGCGGGCCGCAGTGGCCTTGGCCTTGCGGGTCTCGGCGATCTCCTTCGCCTTCTCCGGATCCTTGACGGCGTGCAGCTGCTCGCCGGCATTGGGGACGTCGGAGAGACCGAGGATCTCCACCGGGGTGGCGGGGCCAGCCTCGTGGATCTGCTTGCCGAGGTCGTTCACCATCGCGCGAACCTTGCCGAAGCCAGGGCCCGCGAGGACGAAGTCGCCGACGCGCAGGGTGCCGTCCTGAACGATGACCCGCGCCACCGGACCGCGACCGCGATCGAGGAGGGCCTCGATGACGGTACCGGTGGCCGGCTTCTTGGCGTTGGCCTTGAGGTCGAGGACTTCGGCCTGGAGACCGACCATCTCGAGGAGGGTCGGGATGCCTTCGCCGGTCTGTGCGGAGACGTTCACGAAGATCGTGTCGCCGCCCCACTCTTCCGGCTGCAGGCCGAGCTCGACGAGCTCGCGGCGGACGCGCTCCGGCTCGGCGCCGGGCTTGTCGCACTTGTTGACGGCGACGATGATCGGAACCTTCGCCTGCTTGGCGTGGCTCACGGCCTCTCGCGTCTGCGGCATGACGCCGTCGTCCGCCGCCACCACGAGGATGACGATGTCGGTGACGCTGGCGCCGCGGGCGCGCATCTGGGTGAAGGCCTCGTGGCCCGGCGTGTCGAGGAACACGATGGTGCCGTTGGCGGTCTGCACCTTGTAGGCGCCGATGTGCTGCGTGATGCCGCCGGCTTCGCCGGAAGCCACGTTGGCCTTGCGGATCTTGTCGAGGAGGCTGGTCTTGCCGTGGTCGACGTGGCCCATGACGGTGACCACCGGGGGCCTGGTCTCGCGCTCGAGGTCTTCCACCACGGCCACCGGCTCTTCGCCTCGGGCCGCCGCGATGCTGGCTTCTTCGCTCACCGCGACGTCTTCGAGCTCCCACCCGAACTCGTTGGCGAGCAGGGCGGCAGTGTCGGCGTCGAGGGTGGTGTTGATGTGCACGTTGGTGGTGCCCATGGAGAGGAGCTTCATGAGGAGCTCCGTCGCCTTGAGGCTCATCTTCGCGGCCATCGCGGAGAGCGTGATGTTCTCCTCGATGCGGACGACCTTCTTGTGGGCGCCCATCTCGTGCGCGGTGTTCACGGTGGGGCGGCGGGGCATCATCTGCCCCGGACGACCACGCATGTTCATGGGACGTCCGCCCATTTGACCCGGGCGACCGCCCGGACCGGAGGGACGCATGCCCGGGCGCATCTGGCCCGGACCGCTGGCGCGGGGGTTGTACTCCGAGCGGCGGGCGAGGCCGCCGGTGGAGCCACCACCGATGCCGGTGCGGGTGACGTTGACCGGCGTGGGCATCGGCACGCCGGGGCGGCCGCTCCACACTTCGATGCCGGTCTTGGGCGGATTGGACCGAACCGGCGCTGCTGCGACCGGCGGAGGAGGAGGAGGA
>JABFRG010000704.1 GCA_013141295.1 Polyangiaceae bacterium | reverse complement strand
GCTCGATGGCGCCGCACGTGTGGGCTACGCGGGCGACTACCGGCGAGGCGCGGACACCGACGCCGGGGGGCAGCGGTGCCTGGGCCTTCTTTCCGGAGGCGACGATGGCTATGTCGAGATGCATTCCTTGAGCCGTGAGCGCTTGAACCTCGCAACCTACGGGTCTTGGGCGAGCCCGGGCACGCCTGCGGTATCCCGCGCGTTCACCGACGCCGAGCTGAACCAGGGAGCTGGGGTTCAGCGAAACGACGGCACGACCGTCTACGTGACCACACAAATCACGGGGGGGCTCGCGCTGCTGGATCTCCCGTCGAACACGGTCACGATCCCTCGTGACGGCGCGCAGATCGCGGCCATCGAAGCCGCGCGGCCGGTCAAGGACGGGGCGGTGGTGTTTCGCCTGGGTGCCACGCAGATCATGCTGGACTACCTGCGCAAGGACGGCACCACGACGCGCCTGGTTACACCCCCGGGGACGCGGCAGGTGTCGGGGTTCGCCATCGACCGCTCACAGAACGAGAGCTTGGTATGGGTGGAGGCGGACCAGATCCAGCCGGCGACGAACGCTGTCTTGTTCACGTCCCCTGCAGCTACCAGCGCCGCAGCTGTCGTTCGACGCCGCGTGACCGCGTTCGACGCCGCGGGTGGCGACGGCGGCGGACGCATGATCGCCAACGCGGGTTTCGCGCTCGTTCTGACCGGCAAGACCACGGCGCTTCTCGTTCGCCTGGCTGACGGCGCGGGCTGGACGATCCACGCGGAGCCCGATACAGTTTTCGTCAAGGCCATGTGGGTCGACGAGCAGGACGTTTGGATAGCCACCGGCATACGGCCCTACTTTCCAAGCGAGATCACCTATGAGGACGGGATTGTTCGGCTCGCCCGAACCTCGCTTGGAGCGCCCGATGTGGCACCGAAGTAGTTTGGCCCGGCACGGCGCGGCGCTCGGCTCTATTGCGGCGCTGCTGTGCTGCTCTGGCGGCACCGCCAAGGCGGACGAGACCCGCGCTGGGAGCATTCGCTGGGACCTCGTGGTCGGTGGGAGCGCGTTCTTCGTGGCCAGCTACGGGGGCATCGCGCTCTTTGGCGGACTCGCACAACAATGCGCCGCGACAGCGGACTTCGGCGGCCCCTTCGCGACGGAGCCGGTATGTGAGCGCGGTGCCTACCCACGGATGTTCATCCCCTTTGCCGGGCCCTTTACCTACCTCGGTGAGATCCACAGTCGGCCCCTGGGCCTCCTGTTCGTCGCCGACGGAACGCTCCAAGTGGCGGGCGTCGCCGTCGCCATCGCGGGTCTCGTGTGGCGCAAGCCGCCCGCCACCGAAGCCCTCCGCTGGACGCCCTTCGTCGGCCATCGCACGGTAGGCCTCGCGGGAACATTTTGAGGTGGGCGGCGGGTGTTGTTCCAGTGAAGCCCGGATACGTCATCGCTCCTGCCTTGTTCGCCGCAGGGATCGGAGTTGCCACGTGTATGGCGTGTGGTGGCGGCTCCGCTCCAGTCGCGCCTGGCGACGCGGGTTCGGTCGCGGATGTTGCGGCTCCGAGCCGCGACGCCCAGCCAGACGGCGGCGAGGTGGATGCCGCCGTGGGGGCCTGGGACTGGCTTCCAGGCGAATGGGAGCTCCCCGCCGGCGTGCCGAGTTTTTGCGAGCTGCGAAGCGCGAAGAACCCGGCGCGCGACATCCCGCCGCTTCAGTGGAAAGCCTGCGCGTCGGGGCGGTCCGGCTGTCGTACCCTGGTGGTCGACTGGCACGCGGGGCCCGGACCGCGACAGCGAGAAAGCAGCATAACGGAACCGGTACAGCGCCTTCGGTCGGGCGAAGTCATTGTATCATACACACGATGGTACCCGGACCCCAAGGCGCCGGGTGTGTTTGACCGGACGATGGATATCGTTTACTCGCTCGATGGCGCCGCACGTGTGGGCTACGCGGGCGACTACCGGCGAGGCGCGGACACCGACGCCGGGGGGCAGCGGTGCCTGGGCCTTCTTTCCGGAGGCGACGATGGCTATGTCGAGATGCATTCATTGAGTCGTGAGCGCTTGAACCTCGCAACCTACGGGTCTTGGGCGAACCCGGGCAATCCCGCGGTGTCCCGGGCGTTCACCGACGCCGAGCTGAACCAGGGAGCTGGGGTTCAGCGAAACGACGGCACGACCGTCTACGTGACTACCCAAATCACAGGGGGGCTCGCGCTGCTGGATCTCCCGTCGAACACGGTCACGATCCCTCGTGACGGCGCGCAGATCGCGGCCATCGAAGCCGCGCGGCCGGTCAAGGACGGGGCGGTGGTGTTTCGGCTGGGTCCCACGCAGATCATGCTGGACTACCTGCGCAAGGACGGCACAACGACGCGCCTGGTTACACCCCCGGGGACGCGGCAGGTGTCGGGGTTCGCCATCGACCGTTCGCAAAACGAGAGCTTGGTATGGGTGGAGGCGGACGAAATCCAGCCGGCGACGAACACCGTCTTGTTCACTTCGCCCGCAGCCACCAGCGCGGCGGCGCTCGTTCGGCGCCGCGTGACAGCCTTCGACGATCCGGGCGGAGGCGGCGGCGGACGCATGATCGCGAACGGCGGATTCGCGCTCCTTCTGACCGGCAAGGCCACGGCGCTTCTCGTTCGCCTGGCAGACGGAGCGGGCTGGACGATTCACGCCGAGCCCGATACCGTCTTCGTCAAGGCCATGTGGGTCGACGAGCAGGACGTTTGGATAGCCACCGGCATACGGCCCTACTTTCCAAGCGAGATCACCTATGAGGACGGGATTATTCGGCTCGCCCGAACCTCTCTTGGAGCGCCTGATGTGGCGCCGAAGTAGCCCAAAGGCGATGATTGCGGCGCTCGCGTTGGTGCTCACTTGGGGCAGCACCGCCACGGCGCAGGAGCGTGAAGCCACCGAGGCGCCGCGGCGCGCCGGGAGCATTCGCTGGGAGCTGGTCGGCACTGGGCTGGGCGTCTTCGGCGTGAGCTACGCGACGGCGATGGTATTCGCCGTGCTCCCGCAGGAGTGCGTGTTCACGTCCTACGGCGGAGCCCCGCTTCCCGACTGTTACCATCGGCGGTCGCCTCGGCTCTTCATTCCACTGGTGGGCCCCTTCACGCAGTTCGGAGACGGCCAGAGCGGATTTCTCCACGCCATCTACGCCATCGACGGTTCCTTGCAGATTGCAGGCATCGCGCTCGCCGTGACCGGGCTCGTATGGCGGAAGCCGCCCTCCACCGAAGCGCTCCGCTGGACGCCCTTCGTCGGCCACCGCACGGTGGGTATCCGCGGAACGTTCTGAACCGAGGTGCGTCAGGCGGGGGGCGGGCCGCCGTAGCCACCGTAGCCGCCGGGACCGCCGTAGCCACCACCCGGAGGCGGACCACCGTAGCCGCTGCCCGGAGGCGGACCGTAGCCACCACCGCCGAAGCCACCCGCCGGCGGGTACCCAGGATAACCGGGATACGCAGCGGCGGGCATCGGTGCGCCCCATTGCTGCGCGGGATACTGCGCGGCGGCCTGCGCGGGCTGCGGATCGCTGGCGAAGATGGCCACCACGATGGAGGCGAGCATGACCACCACGCCACCGGCGAGATAGAACATGTGGGTCTCGGAGGTGAACGAGCCCTGGATCGGCGCCAGCGCGGGCTTCAGGAACCACGCGAGCCCCAGCAGAATGCAGAGACCGGCGCCCACCCACCGCTGCATCCAGCCCACGACCGAGGCGAACCATGCCAGCGCGAGGGGCACGATGAGCACCGAGAGCTCGCCGAACAGCGCCTGCCGCACCTCCATCGAGTCCTCGGCGATATACGGCTCGGCGCCGGCCGCGATGGCGATGCCGAAGAGCACGAACGCGAGCCCGCCCGCGACCGCGTAGCGCGCGCCGCCCGGAAGCCAACCGCGCACCTTCTTGGTGAGGAGCGCCGGCGCGCTCACCAGGAACACAGCGAGCCCCGCCACGAAGATCGCGAGCCAGACGATGGGCGGCAAACGAAGGCGAAGGCGCGGGCTGCTCATTGCCAGAGGCTAGATGCAACCCCGGCAGGGAGCAATGGCCGCCTGATGCACCATGCAGGCTCCAACCGCGCGGCGCGTCGTACTAGTATCGACGAGGAATGCTCGATCCCACCCAGCTCCGCTACTTCCTGGCCATCGCGCAGCACGGGAACATCACCCAGGCGGCGAAGGCGCTCCACACGAGCCAGCCCACGCTCACGGTGGCCCTGAAGAACCTCGAAGAAGAGCTGGGCACCACGCTCTTCTTCCGGGAGCGCACCGGCGTTCGTCTCACCGCCACCGGCGACGAGCTGGTGCGCGTCACCCGCGAGCTCTTCGAGGTGATGAACCGGGGCGAGCAACGCATTCGCGGCCTCGAGAAGGAGGACGCCGGCACCTTCGTGGTGGGGTGTCACGAGTCCCTCGGCGCCTACGTACTGCCGGGCTTCATGGCGCAGTTTCTCCCGGCCCACCCGGGCATCGAGATCGCCCTCGCCAACGGCACGTCGGAGGAGACGGTCGACGCGGTGCTGGAGCGCAAGGTGCACTTCGGGCTGGCGGTGAACCCGCATCCACACGCCGATCTGGTGCTGGTTTCGCTCTTCCACGACGCCCTCGACGTGCTCATCACCCCCGACGCCGCGCCGCCCCGGGCCGAGGACGTGGCCGCGGTAGGCGAGAGCGACGAGGATCTGGCCATCGCCATCGCGCGGCTGCGCGCCGGTCCCATCATCTATGCGGGCCGCGTGACCCAGTGCCAGGAGCTCCTGAACCAGCTGGCAGCCAGGGGCTATTTGCCCACCAAGCACCTCGTGTGCGGCGATCTCGAGCTGGTGAAGAGCCTGGCGCTCGCCGGCATCGGCCCCGCGCTCCTGCCGCGACGGGTCGCGCGCTACGGGCACCTCGGGCGGCTCGTGCGCTTGCACACCACGCTCCCCAGCATTCCCGACACCATCTACCTGGTCTACCGCGCCGACCTGCACAAGACGCGCGCCGCATCGCTCGTGAAGGATGCGCTCGTCAAGCACGGCAAGGCCCTCGAGAAGGGCCCGAGCATGACCACGCTGGCAGACTGAGAAGGCTGCATGACACACGCTTCGGGCCACGGGATCATCCCGAGTCTTCACGCGCGGAGCGCACCAGCATCTCGAAGAAACAAAGGGTCATCCCGAGCGAAGCGAGGGACCTCCTCTGTCACTTCGTTGCAGAGATCGGAGGGCCCCCTCGCTGCGCTTCGGGGTGACCGCGAACGGAAACGAAGTGGGTTCGCCGGCCTGTTTCTTCGGAGCGAAGCGAGACTTCATTGCAAACCGAACGGTCCAGCTCGATTCCCTCCCCACTTTCTCGGGAGCAGAGCGAGGGAGTCCGGCGCTGGCGTGCTAGCGTGCGCTCGAGACATGTTCCGCATCGAAGGCGCGGGCCACACGGACCGCCAGAACCGGTTGCTCGCAGGCTACCTTGCGACCGTCGGCGGTTACGTAAACTCCGCCGGCTTCATTCTCGTGGGCTCCTTCACGTCGCACGTCACGGGCAACGTCGGGCGCTTCGCCAACGACGTGGCTTCCCGTCAGTGGGGTGCTGCGGCCGCCGCTGCGGTGATGATCACCGCGTTCTTCGTCGGCTCGTTCGTCGCGAGCATGATGGTGGAGAGTCGCGTCTTCCGCAGACTCGGCTACGCGTACGCGGTCGCGCTCCTGGCGCAGGCCTCGTTGCTGATGGCGTTCACGGCGATCTCCAACCTGGCGGAGACCGAGCACCCTCGCTTGAAGGATATGGAGTCGCTCCTGCTCTGCGCCGGCATGGGAATGCAGAATAGCCTCGTCACTCGCCTCTCCGGCGCGGTCGTTCGCACGACGCACCTCACTGGCGTGGTGACCGACATCGGCATCGAGATGGCGCGCTGGTTCCGCTGGTGGAGGGGCAATCTTTCGAGCGCGCTCCACCTCCGCCTTGCGCTGGGCGCCAACCCGCCGGCAAAACCGGTGGTGGCCAAGATGGCCTTGCTGGTGTCCATCGCAGGTGGCTTCAGCATCGGCGCGGTGCTCGGCGCCACCGGCAGCGCGTGGTTCCCGAAGATCAGCATGGTGCCTCCGTGCGCCGCGGTGGTGGTCGCCGGTCTCTACGCGTTCGCGTCCGGACGGGCGAGCGACAGGGACGAGCCCCCCGGCAGCGAGACCGACATTCACAGTTGAGCTGGCGCCACGCTCACATGCGCGTGGCGAGGATGAGCGAGGTCGCGAGGGAGGCCGCCGAAAGCACGACGCCCACTGCGGCGACGATACCGACGGCCCGGAGCTTCATGGCGTCCTTGCGGGTGCGCTCGGTGAACGAAGCGCGACTTCCCTCGATGATCACCACGCGGTCGATCTCGGTGCTGCGCACCACGCTCTCGAAGCCGGGCTCGCGGTAGCCAGTATCACCCGCTGCGTCTTCGGCCCGGTGCGAGAGCTGCTTGTCGCGCTTGCCGACGACCATCACGGGGCTCCGCACCGGCAGCGCGCTCTCGCGGAGCCGGTAGCGGCCGGTGATGTCCACCGGCACCCCCGGGAGCTTCAGGACATCGAGCTCCACGCCCGAACGCTGCACGTCGATGGCCGGCAGATCCATGGCCGCATCGCGGACCTCCACCTCGCCGGGTCCGCTCGGCTCCACGAAGCGAACCCGGATCGGAGTACGGCTGTCGAGGGTGGCCACCTTGGTCTGGGAGTTCTTGGCGCCGATGCGGAACACCTCGAGCAGCCAAGCCGCCACCGGCGCGGCGAGCATGGGCGTGGTCACGGCTACGTCGCTCGGCACCACACACGCTTCATGGAGCTCGCCCGGCGGAATCGAGAGGAGCGCGCGACGCCGAGCGCGGGCGAAGAAGAGTAGGCAGAGGAAGACCGAACCGAGGATCGCCGGCACGGTGGCGGCGAGCGGCACGTGGAGGATCGCGCCACCGCTCGCAGCGCCCACGACTGCGCTCAACGACACCAGCACCAACGTGGTCCACGAGACCTCGCTCTGTTCGGCGAGGTGCGCGCGGCGCCGCAGCACGTTCACCAGCGACAGCGGCGCGCCCCACACGAACACCAGGGCGATGGCGTAGAACAGTGATACGAGCGCCGCGGTCGCCCCCGCCATGTGCAGGTTCACGAACGCAAGCCGCCGGCGCTGGAGCGAGGGGCCGGAGCCCACTTCGGCGATCTTGGGACGAAACGTGCTGCCTTCGAGGGTGCCGTCGAAGAAGAGCCACTGCCCGGCCTTCACGCACTTCTCCACGTAGCGCACGGCGCCATGTTGCGCGGTACGGCGCTCGATGCCCGCGAAGTCCGAGTCCACGAAGTCGCTCCCCATGCGCGCCTGCGCTTCCGACCGAGAAAGCACCACGCCCGGTGAGTCCGGCACGTTCACGGAGTACAGGGGAACCCGTCGCGCCTGCCCGTCGACCCGCACCTCGGCTGCGGCGTGCGAGTACATCGTCTGTACGAACCACGCTGCGGTCTTGCCCCCCTGCGAGTAGCGCTGCCGCTCGACCCGGCAGCCGTGCCACGGATCGGCGTCGCCCTTCAGGGGAACCGTGGCCTGGATGGGCGCATCGAACCAGATGCGACCTGCCGCCGTCTCGCTCGCGCTGGGCATGCGACCGTAGCGCGCGAGCTCGCTGTCGGCATCGAGTATCGACGCGGCGCTGACCACCCCGAGCACGGTGAGGCCCACCGCGAACATCAAGCCGTGGAGGAAGGTGACGAACACCTTCACGACGATGGGCACCCGCAGCGACGTGGTCCGGAGCTGTGACATGGAAGCGTCAACGTAAGGTAGGCCCGCTCGCCCGCAAGCACGCGACCGGCGTGCCATGTCCGATTTTGCAGCCGCCGCGGTGCGTCGAAACAGTTGAAATCAAAAGCGATTCTCACGAGCCTGCGAAAACTCGACGGGACCGTTGACGGATCCCCGGGTGAACCGACAAGAGTAGTGCGAGTGACCCCGCTCGATGGCGGCACGCCGCCTCCCCCGCGCACCATTGCGATGCGTGACTTCCGCCGCTTGTTCGAGGCGGAGCTTGGATACGTGTGTCGAGCGCTGCGGCGGCTCGGTGTTCTCGAAGGGGACGTCTACGATGTTGCGCAGGAAGTATTCGTGATCGTCTACCAGCAGCTCCCGACCTACGACCCCACGAGGCCTCTGCGGCCCTGGCTCTACGCGTTCGCGGTGCGCTTCGCCTCCAACTACCGGCGGCTCTCGCGGCATACCGAGGCGCGTACCGGCGACGTCGACGTCCATGGCGACGCGCCTTCCTCCGAGCGCCGGCAAGCGCGCGATCTGGTGCATCGGGCCCTCGATCAGCTGGAGCACGATCAGCGAACGGCGGTGGTCATGCACGACTTCGAAGGCATGAGCGCACCGGAGATCGCCACCCTCACGGAGACCCCGCTCAACACCGTGTACTCGCGCATTCGCCTGGGCCGCGAGGCCTTTCGCAAAGCCGTGGCCGCGCTCGGAGGCGTTCCCGCATGAGCGCCCCTATCGACGCGCCCACCGACGCGCCCGAGCACCTCGAGCCGCTCGACCCGGAACTGCGAAAGGTCATCGAGCGCGAGGCAGCGAGCCACGACGAGAGCGCCGTGGTCGCCCGGGAGCTACAGCGGCTGGAAGCTCGCCTTCAGGCGCTTCCGCCGGCCGAGCAGGCACCGCTGCCGCCGAGCAACGTGGT
>JABFRG010000073.1 GCA_013141295.1 Polyangiaceae bacterium | reverse complement strand
ACGTCCCGCGGCGCGGCGGACGAGGCCAGCGGCGGCGGACCCTCATCATCTGAATCGAGCTCGAGCACCTCGGGCGAGACGATTGCCCCGCTCGCTGTCCACTCGCGGTTCGGCGTGGACCAGGGGGCAGCACCGAGGTGGGCCCGAGCGGACCGCCACGTGTGAGGGCTCGCGAACGCCTTGCCCAGCCAGTACAGGTAGAGATCCACTTCGCCGAGCCGCACCGACGTCACGGCGTCGAGCTCGGAGCCGGACATGATCCGCACCTCGTCGAGCGCTTCGGCGCAGAGCCGCTCGAGCCTGGCGGCATCGAGGAAGCCCCCGAACTGAAAGCGCGCCACCGGTCGCAGGCTGAACCAGGTGGAGTCCAACACGGCGCGCTCGCGCGCCTCTGGACTCAGCGCCTCGCGCTCGCCCGGATCGACGTAGAGCGGCACCAGCATGCTGAGCTGCAGATCCACCAGGTCGAGCCACACCGCACCCGCGGCGCTCGGTCCGTGTGGGGGGCGCCATCCCACGAAGACCTCCTGCCCGGCCCGTGCACCACGCTCGAGGCGATAGGTCCCCTCGCCGTCGTTCAAGTAGCGGACGAGCAACTCGGAGACCTCGTCGTGCCTACCGGCGAGCGCGCGCGCGAGCGCTTCAGCCTCCGCTGGCGCGGCGCTCGCACACAGGTAGTCTCGGTACGCCTCTCGCAGCTTCACGATCCTGCCTCGCGCTTGGGCGCGTCATCAGGCCGGACCTTCTGGCCGCCCGCGCGGTAGCGCGCGAGGACGAGGTCGTCCGCTCCTTCGAGCCACGGCATGAGCTCTCGACCGATCGCCTCCAGCACGGCCGCCTCGCCGACCTCGTGCGCGACGCACATCAACGTCCCCGCGCCCGTACGGCAGCCGCTCCCCGGCGCACAGCCCGCGCCCGCCATTCCATAGCAGCCGTCCCCGGCGCCGTAGGGGTAGCTGTTCGTCGCCGCGGCGAAGTAGGCGTCATGGGCCGCCTCCGACGGGAGACGCGCATAAGCTTCCGCCGCGGCCAGCGTGATCGCGACGGGATGGGGCCCGTCCCACCCGTGGTACCGGACGAGGACGAGGCCGGCGGCGACTGTGCACCGCACGAGCACCTGCATTCGCACGGAGACGAGGCCGGCGCCGACGGTGTCGTCGAGCCAGCCGACGAGACCGCGCAGGGCGCGCTCAGGCGCCGAGCTCGAGCCGAGCCGCTCGACGAGTGCGCGGATCCAGGCAGCGTCCTCCGCGGACGCGGCGACGAGCTCAGCGAACCGCGGCACGGAAGGCTCTTCCACCGCGGAGAGAATAGCCGGAGAAGAGCTAGCGCCGCTCATCCATTGCATTGGCCCTAGCCGGCGCTGGCGCCTAAGGACCTACCCGACAGCCCAAGCTAGCGGCCCATGGGTCACTAGCGTAAGCGGGAGACCCCCGGCTCTGCCGAGGCTGCACTGCCGTCGCCACTCGGCCGCGGGGCAGGTACGCGCGGCTCGCCTTTCGGGCGCGTGCAAAGTGCATGCTTGACCGGCGGTCGCGGCACCCCCGAAGCAGCCGCCGCTCAGCACGAGAGCGCTCATCGTAGCAGAGAGGTACGTAGGCGTGACGCGCATGCGTGGACCGTCGACCGAACTACGGCGAGAGTCAAGGACGCGCAAGCGGCCGCGTCGGTACCGCGTGCCGGCGCGCACTCCCGGGGGACTCGCCGGTCCACCGCTTGTAGGCTCGGGTGAACGAGCCGGGTTGAACGCCCGGGTAAAGTCGTCGCTGTCGACCCAGACGGTCACGGTGGCCCGGCTGGATGGCGCCCGCGGCGTCTTTGACGACATTCGACTTCGACGTGAAGCGCTGCTGCGAGTGCGCGCTCTTCGGCAAAAGTCGCAATTTCACGCAGGAATCGCGTGCGAGGAGCGTTCCGGCTCGACCCGCGCGAGATTGCTGGAAGTGGCCTGCAATCGCGTCCTGCCGCGATTCGCAGCAAGCCGGTCGATGCAAGCGCTGCGCGGAGGCGTACGGTCCGCACGGCGTGCTGCTGTCCGACAATCGCGGTCTCGGCGCGCTCGTCGCTCGGATTCAGTCGGAGCGCTTGAACGAGGTGTAGAGCGCTGCGCCAGCGCACGTCGCGTCGACGATGAAGACCCAGACGAAGAGAGCGCCCGTCAAGCGCGGAGGCTCTCGCGCGCCGAGGACCCAGCACGCGAGCTCGAAGTACAGACCCACGTAGAGGAGCTGCGAAAGCGCGCCGATCGCGATGATGGCGATCGCGGTGGCACGCATCTCGGCGCCCGTGTCCGATCCTGGCGAGCCGGCCGAGCGATACGTGGCCGGTTCAGAGGGCGTGTCGCGGAACGATCGAGAACGGAGGTAGAGGATGCCCGCACTGAGCACCATCGCGAGACCCATGCCTGCGACCCATTCGACCGCCGGCCAGCCGTCAACTTCGCCCATTCCGCGAGCCAGAACGTCAGCGTACGACAGGACGCGCGCGGCGGCGACCGGCTATTGTGCATCGATGGGGCGTACGCGGGAGGAGTACAAGGCGGCGACGTAAACCGCGCTCGCGTTCCACGCGCTCGCTTCGGAGGATGCGAACCTCGCGCCCGGAGCGCCGTCCATCGTCGCGCCCGCGGCGGTCGCCGCGGCCTTCGGAAGTGGGCCCGACGTCGAGCCCTGCGGCTCGGTCGATTGCGTCCGCGAGCATCGTCGATGCAGCGCTGTGGATCCTGAAGGCGAGGAGCTCGAGCTGGAGGCGCGGCGGGAGATGGAGCAGGTCCTCGCGTGGGCCGACGCGAACGACGAGGCGTGGGCGCCCAAACTGATAAGGCTTCCACCCGGCCGCCCGGCTCGGAAGGTCGATCTGCCGAGGTGAAGCCAGCGCCACCCCGCGAAGTAGCTCCCCAGCCGCTCGATGGATCGATACGCTCCGGCCATGCGGTTCGAGCGAGCGGTGGCGCGCGGCCTTGTCGCCCACCGAAAGTGGATCTGCGCGGCCGCCTTCTCGGCGCGCCATCTCGAGCCTGGAACTGCACATGAACGCCAGGCCCTCCGGGGCGCTCTTCGCACGCTCGCCCGCGGCAGAGCGCGTCGCCGTGCCGTTCGACGCCGGAACGTACTGGGACGCCGCGATCGACAGGGCAGGCTTCTGGCGCCTCCGCAGCGACCCTTGGTTCTGTTTCGGCCCGCGCCTCGTCGACCCGTAGACAAAGCAGCCGAAGCCCTTCCGCATCGGTCGGACCTCGCGCGTCGCTTGCCCTTGAGACATCACCACGCGTCTTGACGACTCGTCACCGCCCCGTCGGCGTGCGTGACGAGCTCGAGCAGCTGGTCGTTCTTGTCGTAGTGATAGATGGTGGAGCTGATCAGCTCACCATCGGCTCCGCGCAGCGTCTCCTTGACGCGACGTCCGTCGCGAGCGTACTCGGGCTCGAGTGACTTCGTGATCCGACCGACCTCGTCGACGTACCAGGTGCGCCAGCGCTTTCCGCCATCCGCGAGGACCTCGACCGGAGAGTAGATCTCCGCCTCCACGCCCTCACGTCGCCGGGCGAGCTCGAGGAGGGGCTCGGCTGGATCCGCCCAGCCGGCGTAGATCGCGACGGCGAGCTCGCCGTCGACGAACCGCCGATATCGACGCATCGGCCCGCCGTCTTCGACGAGGTACGTGCCGCCCTCGAGCGCGACCTGCTCGTCGAGCTCGTCCATCGGATCCGCGTTGTAGTACCTCTCGTAGTAGCGGGTCATGGGAACGGTCTCAGGCCAAGTCAGAGCCAGTGACGCTGAGCGTAGCCTGGACATCCTGGCCCCGGCTTTGCGACCCAGCAGCCGCCACCTTGGGCTACTCGCCGAGCTTCGGCGCGTCGAGCACGCGGGTCGCGAGATCGAGGTTGTACTGCGCGAACCAGCCGGTCCCACCAGGGTTCGGCGGCGGCGGCCCGTTCGGCCCCACGAACCGTCCCCGGGACGCACCGTAGAACATGAACGTCGCGAGGTCCTGCGCGGCGATGCTGTACGCGACGGTGACCTTTCCCACCCCGACATCGGCGAGCGCAGCGACGTACTTGCCCGCGTTGAACGGATCGTTCGAGATCACGTAGATCCTCGAGTCCACCGGGAACGCCGACACGAGCTGGGTCACGTTGGGGACGTAGAGGGTGAGCACGGGCATCGTCTTGTTGCCGCCGTAGGCATTGGCGACGTCCTGCTCGGCTTCGCTCGTCTGCTCGGTAGCGACCTGACACCCGGCCAGCGCCGCCGACAGCGCCCAGAACACAACCCACGCCTTCGTTCTCGTCATCTCGGTCGCTCCTTGGTTCATCGTTGTCCTGGAGAGTATGCGAAGCAAAGGCACATCCGCAAAGGTACTTGTGAAACTCCTGGATCACGTAGCGTGGGAGCGGGGCTTCGTAGGCCTCCCGTGCATGGGCGAGAAAGTCTGCCAGGTGCGCTTGCACCAGCTGGAATAACGACGTCTCCTGAGGACGACGCGGCGCGTACGGTGCGGCAAGGCGCAGCAAGGGCGCATGCACCTTGCCCGCCGCGTGCCGAGCCTCAGCGCACGTGATTGCGGGCACTTGCCCCGTGCTCGCCCTGGCGCACGACGCTCGATGCCTGTCGCAAGACACCGACGACGTGGCATGCGTGGCACTTCAGAGTGCCACGCATGCCGCCCGCAGGTCGTCGTCTGCTGCCCGCCGCGCTGGCGTGGGAGCGGCAGTCGAACCGCTCAACGAAGTGCCGTCACTGCCGCCGTCATTCTCGGGAGCGAAACGGGCGTCGGCGTCTTCAGCTCGGGGGCGAAGATGGCCACCCGCAGCTCCTCGAACTACTCCCAGCGGAGCTCGCGCGCGGTCTCCTGATCCTTCGCCACCTTGTGCTTGGCCAGGAACGCGTTCCACAGGGGCGTGAGCGGCGCGAGCTCCCGTCAGCACACAGTCATGCAGCCGGGCACGACGTGTGCACTCGCCGACGCATGCTCAAGCAATCCCTCGCCCTCGCGACTCTTCTCTCCCTTCTCGTTGGATGCGCGGCTGAAGCCAATGCCACCCAGGAAGACGTGGCCCCGCCCGTGGAGACTGGTCACCCGGAGCTTGCACCCGCCTTGGCACGGGGAGGTTCGGAGGACCTCTGCCACTCCTGGTGCACGGCCGTGCTATCCGGTTGCTACAGTCAATGTAGTGCCCAAGCAGACCCGAATAGCGGCGGCGGCGGGCTGTGCAAGAACTGGTGTATCGCAGAGGCGGGCAGTTGCCGCCTCCGCTGCGACAGGGTGGTCGTCGCTCAGCCCTGAGAACGACCCTGCGCTGGAGCGACGGGAGTTTCGTGTCAGCGCAACGGTAGCGCCGGGGCGCCGTCGGAAGGCCGGAGCGAGGTGAGAAAGCGATCGCACCTTGCGCGACCCTCCCATGACGCCCGAATCCGTTAGGGCGGTAGCAAGAGCGCCGCGCCGTGGGCGCGTAGAGCTCGCCATCCAGCAGCCGCCGTAGAGCTGGTAGAGCTCGCCATCCAGCAGCCGCCGCCAGTGGGCGAAGGCAAGCACGTGACCGGCCAATGCGCTCCGCGTCGCCGCTCGCGGCCCGAGGAGCCTAGCCCACGCTGCGCACTCGCGTTCGCGCTGCCAGGTAGGCGTCCACCGAGGCCGCCGCCTTGCGTCCGTCGGCGATGGCCCAGACCACCAGCGAGGCGCCGCGTGAGGCATCGCCTGCGGAGAAGACGCCCGGCACCTCGGTGGCCATGGTCTCCGGGTTCACCGCCACGCGACCGCGGGCATCGAGGCCGAGGCCGAGCTTCTCGAGCAAAGCGCCGGGTTCCGCCGAGGTGAATCCCATGGCCAGCAGCACCAGGTCGCAGGGGAACGTGGCCGGGGCGCCGGATGCGGGCACGATGCGTCCGCCGGCCAGCTCGACCCGGACCGCTTCGATGGATCCTACACGCGATGCGTCGTCGGCTCGGGGCGCCAGGGCTACCGTCTGGATGGCCCAGGTCCGCTCGCAGCCTTCGTCGTGGGAGGAGCCGGTACGAAGCACCAGGGGCCACTCCGGCCAGGGGTTCTCCGGCGCCCGGTGGAGCGGCGGCTTGGGCATGAGCTCCCACTGGAGCACCTCGGATGCGCCTTGGCGAATCGCGGTGCCCACGCAGTCGGCGCCGGTATCGCCGCCGCCGATGACCACCACGCGTTTGCCCTTGGCGTCGATGCCCGGTGGCAGCGTGTCGCCCGCGACCCGACGGTTCTGCTCGGTGAGGTAGTCCATGGCGTAGTGCACGCCGGCGAGGTTCGCGCCGGCCACCGCGAGCGGCCGCGCCACGCGCGCGCCCACCGCCAGCACCGTGGCGTCGAAGTCCTGGAGCGGCGCGTCCTCGCCGGCGACGCCGGTGCGGAAAACCACGCCCTCGGCCTGGAGCTGCTCCACGCGTCGGTCGATGAGCCCCTTCTCCATCTTGAAGTCGGGGATGCCGTAGCGCAGGAGCCCGCCCACGCGATCGTCCCGTTCGAACACCGTGACCGCATGGCCCGCGCGTCGCAGCTCCTGGGCTGCGGCGAGGCCCGCCGGACCGGAGCCGATGACCGCCACCCGCTTGCCCGATTCGCGCAGCGGGGGCAGGGGCGCGAGCGGCGACGCGAGAACGTGCTGCGCGATGCGCCGCTCGATGTCCTTGATGGTGACGGCAGCGCCCTCGAGCTCCAGCACGCAGGAGGCCTCGCAGGGGGCCGGGCACACGCGGCCGGTGAACTCCGGAAAGTTGTTGGTGGAGAGGAGCACCTCGGCGGCCTCGTCCAGGTGCCCGCGGTAGACGAGATCGTTGAACTCCGGGATGACGTTCCCGAGCGGGCAGCCGCGATGGCAGAACGGGATACCGCAGTCCATGCAGCGCGAAGCCTGCGCCGTGAGGGCTTCGGCGGTAGGGTCCACGGTGAGCTCGCGCCAGTCGTGGACCCGCTCGGCGGCCGGGCGCTCGGCGGCCTTCTTGCGCGGTACCTTGAGGAAGCCTCGGGGATCAGCCATCGCGGTCAACCATGGGCCAAGAGGGGCGGTTTGTTGCGCTCGAGGAGCTTCTTGTACTCCCGCGGGATGATCTTCAAAAATCGCGCGTTTGCCAGGTCGGCCAGGACCTCACCGGCCCGGACGCTGTGCGTTCGCGTCGCGTGCTCTTCCAGGAGGGCGCGCAGGTTCTGGCGATCGCCGTCGTCGAGATCGCTCTCCACGTCCACCAGATCGCCGTTGATGCGTCGGGCCGCGTCGCCCTGGGCGTCGAGCACGTAGGCCACCCCGCCGCTCATGCCGGCGGCGAAGTTGCGGCCGATGGGGCCGAGCACGAGGACGGTGCCGCCGGTCATGTACTCGCAGCCGTGATCGCCCACGCCCTCCACCACCGCGGTGGCGCCGCTGTTGCGCACCGCGAAGCGCGCGCCGGCTCGCCCCGCGAAGAAGGCGCGACCCGAGGTGGCGCCATAGAGCACGGTGTTTCCCACGATCACGTTGTCGCTGGCCACGAACCGCGCGTCGTTCGGCGGACGAATGGCGAGGATGCCGCCGGAGAGTCCTTTGCCCACGTAGTCGTTGGCGTCGCCCTCGAGCGAGAGGGTCATGCCGGTCACCGCGAACGCGCCGAAGCTCTGGCCGGCGGTGCCGGTGAGATCGTAGCGGAGGGCGTCCTCCGCCAGGGTGCCGTTGCGCCGCGCGAGCTCGCCCGCGACCCGGGCGCCGAAGGTGCGGTTCGCGTTGACGATGACGCCGCGGACGCGGGCCGGGAGCTTCTTGCCGAGGGCGCTCTCCTCGAGCTCGTGGGCAGTTTCCGTCGCTCCGGAGGCGCGAGCCTCGTCTGCCCGCTCGTGGGGCGTGGAAACCGGTGCCGCAGGGAGGGGCGCGAGGACGCGGGAGAAGTCCAGCGTGGCCGCCCGCGGGCCGAGGCCGTCGCGAACACCGATGCACTCGCGCCGGCCCACCATCTCGGCGAGGGTGCGAAAGCCCAGCTCGGCCATGATCTGCCGCAGCTCCTCGGCCACGTAGAAGAAGTAGCGAATCACGTGCTCGGGGGTGCCCGCGAAGCGCGCCCGCAGCACCGGATCCTGCGTGGCCACGCCCACCGGGCAGGTGTTGAGGTGGCACTTGCGCATCATGATGCAGCCGCTCGCTACCAGCGGTGCGGTGGCGAAGCCGAACTCGTCGGCGCCCAGGAGCGCGGCCATGGCCACGTCGCGGCCGGTCTTCATCTGACCGTCGGCCTGGAGCACCACGCGGCCCCGAAGTCCGTTCTGCGTGAGCACCTCGGCGGCCTCCGCGAGCCCCAGCTCCCAGGGCGTCCCCGCGTGCTGGATCGACGAAAGCGGCGAGGCGCCAGTGCCGCCGTCGTGACCGGCGATGAGGATCACGTCGGCGTGGGCCTTGGCGACCCCCGCGGCGATGGTGCCTACGCCGCTCTCCGACACCAGCTTCACGCTGATGCGCGCGGTGGGGTTCACCGAGCGCAGATCGTAGATGAGCTGCGCCAGATCTTCGATGGAATAGATGTCGTGGTGCGGCGGCGGGGAGATGAGCGTCACGCCCTCGGTGGAGTGGCGCACCCGGGCGATGACCGCGTCGACCTTGTGGCCCGGCAGCTGGCCGCCCTCGCCGGGCTTGGCGCCCTGGGCCATCTTGATCTGCAGCTCGTCGGCGTTCACCAGATAGCGCGTGGTGACGCCGAAACGGCCGGAGGCGATCTGCTTGATGG
>JABFRG010000633.1 GCA_013141295.1 Polyangiaceae bacterium | reverse complement strand
CAGGGGCAGGGGCAGCCGAACCTGTACGGGCCCAAGCAGCCGCAGGCCGGCTATCCGCAGCAGCCGCAATACCCCCAGCAGCCGCAATACCCGCAACAACCGCAGCAGCCGCAATACCCGCAACAACCGCAGCAGCCGCAACAGCCGACCGCGCAGCCCCGCCCGCTCCTCGCCCCGCTCGTGGGCTCGCCGGCCATGCAGCAAGAGGTGCGCGGCATCATGAGCGAGCTCATCGCCGCGTTGCCCGCTACCTACCAGGCCAAGGTGAAAGGCATCCCGCTGCAGTTTCAGACCACGAACGAGATCAACGCCTACGCCGGCTGCGAAAACGGTTCTGCCTTCATGGCCGGGACCGAGGGCTTCCTCTCGGCCGCCGACGCCATCGCCCAAACGAAGGCCACCGACGAGCTGTTCGGCACCCAGACCTACGACGCGTACACCGCGCAGGTGCTGCCGCAGATCGTCAAGTCCGAGAGCTCGGTCAATCCGGCGCTGCCGGCCGGCATCATTCCCGCGCAGTATCTCGCCAATCCCCAGCGGCTCTCGCGGGCTCGGGAGCTCTTCGGCGACGTGGTGGCCTTCACCTTCGGCCACGAGCTAGGGCACCACTATCTCGGTCACACGGGATGCGCCAACGGCCAAGCGCCGAATCCGCTGCTCAACATCGCGTCGCACGTCATCCCGGCCTGGAGCCAGGTTTACGAGAGCCAGGCCGATCAGGCCGGCTGCGTCGACGCACTCGATGCCGGCCGGAACCGACGGCCGAACTATCGATGGTCCGAGAAGGGGGGCGTCATCCTCCTCGACTTCTTCGCGCGTCTCGAGCGCGCCGCCGGTGGTGGGCTCTTCAACCCGCTGAACCTGCTGCGCTCGCACCCGTACCCCGGGATTCGCATTCCGTTCGTCCAGCAGACGGCGCAGGACTGGTACCGGCGCAATCCCGGCGTGCAGTAGGGGGCCGCGTCGCCGCGCGCTTGACAGCGTGCGGTCGGCGCCTCATCTTGGCCGAGACGCGAGGCATCTTGCCCGCGTTTTTTACCCCGCCGGGCGTTCGTAGAACCCCGGCAGCTGGAGACACGAAAATGCATCCTGGATTCATGGGTTGGTGGAAACACGCGCGCCATGGTGGCTGTGGTCCCTCGGAGCACGGTCATGGGCACGGGCCGTGGGAGCACGCCGAGCATCCACACGGACATCATCGCGGGCGGCACGGGCACGACGAGGAGCGCCACGCCGCGGGCATCGAGCCCGACGACATGGGAGCATTCGGCGTGCGGCGTCCGCTGCGCTTTCTGGCGCATCGGCTCGATCTCGACGAAGCGCAGGTTGGCAAGCTCGCCACGATTCTCGGCGATCTGAAGACCGAGCGGGCGCAGGTGAGCGTGGATCAGCGACGGCGCATCGCGGCCATCGCCGAGGCCATGGAGGGCGCAGTGCTCGACGAGGCCAAGCTCGGCGCCGCCGGCGACGAACAGGTGAAGAGCGCCGAGCGGCTCCGCGATGCGGTGAGCAAGGCCCTTCGCTTGATCCACGGCATCCTCGACGAGGAGCAGCGGCAGCGCCTCGCCTACCTGCTGCGAACGGGCGTGCTCTCCATGTAGAGTGCAAACGATTCGCATGTGGCCCCGCGACCCCACGGGTCGCGGGGCCTTTTCGTTTCCATGCGTGCGCTGGGCGGGGATGCAAAGTGCCTCGGATGGGGCGCACTGACGCATTCTTCACGCGGCTGCATGCGGGTTTTTCCGCATTTTGCCCGCGCTCACCGATGGCACTCGCTTTGCGATGACCTCCGTTCAGCACCCCACCGGTGCGGAAGAGAGGTTCCCGTGCGCTTTCTCAGCATCCCGATCTTGCTCGCGCTCATCGCCGCCACGCCCGCTTGCACCGCGCGGTTGCAGCCGGCCACCGTCACCGCCGAAACGGTGGAGTACGAATACGCGGCGCCACCGCCGGACGTCGAGTCGCGTCCCTACGTCGTCTACGAAGGCGCTCCCACGTACTACGTGGAGGGTCGCTGGTACCGCCGCACGCCGCGCGGATGGGGCTACTACCGCAACGAGCCGGCTCCCCTGGTTCGTCGGCGCCCCTACGTGCAGCAGGCGCCGCCGGCGTATCGCCGCGGCCCGCAGCAAGCGCCGCCCGCCTATCCCCGCGGCCCGCAAGAAGCGCCGCCCGCCTACCGTCGCTGATCTTCCATGGCTTACCGGAGAACTCCCATGCGCATCCTTTCCATCCTCGCCGTTTCTTCGCTCTCGCTCGCCGCCTTCGGCTGCACCGTCACCACGTCGCCCGACCCGGTCCCCGGCCAGCCGGTCGACACCCAGGGCTCGGTGGAGATCGACTGGACCATCAATCGACGTACGGACCCCAGCGCCTGCAACCAGAGCGTAGCTGCCTCCATCATCGTCGATATCTTCGACAGCAGCGGCCGCGCGCTCGATAGCTACGACGCGCCCTGTGGCGCCTTCGCCACCACCATCCCGCTCTACTCCGGGACGTACACGGCGAACGCGACCTTGGTCGATGGTGCCGGCCAATCCCGCACCACGACGGTGTCCATCGCGCCGTTCTCGGTGCGTGGCGGCACGGTCATCCAGGTGCCCATCGACTTTCCGGCGAGCTCGTTCTTCTGAAGCCGTCCGGGGCACGATGCCCCACGGTGTGTCGCTCTGGAGCCGCAGCATCGCGGGCGAAGACGGGGAGAATCGAGACTTGCGCGCGGCACGCCCATCGCATGGATCCGACCATGGACCGCGTGACGCCCATCGTCTCGATGCTGCTTCTGTGCCTCGGGTGCAGCAGGGAGGACCACCCTCCCAGCGCGCGAACCGGCGCGGCGCACACCTACGTGGAGCACGTGGGGCCGCTCCTCGAAGCGCGCTGCAGTGGGTGCCACGCGGACGTGCGGGAGGACGTGCCGTTCGCGCTCGGGAGCTACGAGCAGGCCTGGGCCCATCGCTTCGAGATCCTCGACGCGCTCGTCTCGCCGGCGCCGCAAGAAGGCGCATGCCCGGCGCGTCCTTTCGCATGGACCGAAGCCGACCGCGCGAAGGTGCGGAGCTGGGCCCGCAGTGGCGCGCCGCTCGGGGATCCCAGTGAGTTCGCGCCGCGACCTCAGGGGCCCGCGTCGCGATAGGCGCGTCCGAGCTTTCCCGAGAGCACGAACCGAGGGAACGTGATCCATTGCTCGCAGAAAATGCGCAGCACGACGTCGAGCGGCCCGCGGAACGGCACCGGCGCAATGCCCTCGCGGGCGTGACCGCGTCCCTGAAGGGCCACCGCGAGGACCATGGGCAGGAGCCCGAGCCCGCCCAGGGGACCCAGCAGCGGTGTGGCCAGCACCGTGAGGGTCCCCAGCATGAACCACGGTACCGTGCACAGGTGCAGCACGAGGTTGCCCCGGTCGCGGTGGCCCTGATCGTAGAGCGACCACTGCCAGGCGAGGAGGCCCCCGGGCCGAGCGTCTTGTTCCATACGGGAGAAGCTAGGCAAACCGGCGCCCGGCGGCTTGAACGAACTGGCTGCTTTCGGTCGCGCCGCGGTACCCTCGCGCGATGGAAGTGGTTCGAACGCCCGACGCGCGATTTGAAAACCTGCCGGGGTATCCCTTCGCGCCACGCTACCTGGAAGTTCCGCGGGGCCAGGGCGAGCCGGGGACGCTGCGCATGCACTATCTCGACGAGGGCGACGCCGGTGCGACGCCGGTGCTCTTGCTCCACGGCGAGCCCACCTGGAGCTACCTCTATCGGAAGATGATCCCGATCCTGGTGAAGGCCGGGTTTCGCGTGATCGCACCGGATCTGGTGGGCTTCGGGCGCTCCGACAAGCCAACCCGCATCGCCGACTACACCTACGCGCGCCACGTGGGGTGGGTCACCGCTTTCGTGGAGGCGCTCGATCTCCAGCGCATCTTGCTGGTGTGCCAGGACTGGGGATCGCTCATCGGCCTCCGGGTCGCCGGTGAGCGCACCGAGCGCTTCGGCCGCATCGTGGTGGCCAATGGCTTCCTCCCCACCGCACGCCAGCCGGTGCCGCCGGCGTTTCGTCTGTGGCGGGCCTTCGCCAGCTACTCGCCGGTGTTCCCCATCGGTCGCATCGTGGCGTCCGGTTGCGTCACCAAGCTCACGCCGGCGGAGCGACGGGCCTACGACGCGCCTTTCCCCGGTCGCGCGTACACCGCCGGGGCCCGGGCGTTCCCCGCGCTGGTGCCGATTCGCGAGGACGATCCGGCGGTCCCGGCGAATCGCGCGGCGTGGGACGCGCTGGGCCGTTTTTCGAAGCCCTTTCTCACACTGTTCGGGAAGAACGATCCGATCCTCGGCCGCGCGGACGCCGCCCTCCAGCGGCACGTGGCCGGCGCCGACGGACAGCCCCACGAGCGTTTCTGGGGCGGGCACTTCGTCCAGGAGGATCGCGGCGACCACCTGGCCACCACCATCGCGCGCTGGGCCGGAGGAACCACCGCGTGAGCGCGCCCAAGCCCGCCCCACGGGACCAGTACCACCATGGCGATCTGGCGCGCGAGCTCCTCGAAGTGAGCGTCGCCATCCTCGCCGAGACCGGCGCCGACGCGTTCACGCTGCGCGAAGCGGCAAGGCGGGCAGGGGTGAGCCATCGCGCGGTGTACCGGCACTACACCGACAAGCGGGCGCTCCTTGCGGCCATCGCCGAAGGTGGATACCGAGCCCTGGCTGCGGACATGGAGCAGGCCGTCGCCACGACCCACGCCGAGCCCACGCGCACCCCGGGGGACGCGCTGCTGGCCATCGCCGAGGCCTACCTTCGCTTCGCGCTCCGAGAGCCGGCGCGCTTCCAGGTGATGTTCGGCCCACGCCTGAACCTCGACGAGCGCTTTCCCTCCCTCGAGGTGGCCATCAAGGAGACCGTGTCGGTGCTCTCGCGGGAGCTGCGGGCGGTGGGCCCCGACGTTACCTCGGCGGTGCGCCGGGACGCGGGCGTGAGCTTGTGGGCCGCGGTGCACGGTCTCAGCAGCCTGGTGCTCTCGCGGCGCATTCGCCTGCGCGATACGCACATCCACAGCTACGTCGGCACCACCATGACGCCGGTCATCGCCGGCATCCTAAGAGTCCTCCGGCCCTGACGCGTATGCGAGGGGTTGACGGTCGCGCTTTGGCTGCTAATGTCTCCAGTGGAGACATCATGACCCATCCGCCCTTCGAGACGGTTCCGGCGCGCGACGGCTTCCCCCTGGCGATGCGCGTTTTTGCGGCAGATCCGGTGAAATCGCCGGGCACCGTGGCGGTCGTCGCCTCGGCCATGGGGGTGAAGCAGGACTTCTACGCGCCGTTCGCGGCGTGGCTCGCGTCGGAAGGCGTGCCCACGCTCACCTTCGACTACCGGGGTATGGGCGCGTCCCGGCCCGAGGGGTTGGGGCTCGACGGCTTCTCGGCCACCATCGAGGACTGGGCCACCCTCGACTGCGCGGCGATCCTCGACCTCGTCGCCGAGCGCTATCCGGGCGCGCGGGTGGTGTGGCTGGGGCACAGCGTGGGCGCGCAGATTCTCGGGCTCATTCCCAACCGCGAGCGGGTGCACGCCATGCTCAGCATCGCCGCCGGCTCCGGCTACTGGCGCTACAACGCGAAGCCGCTCCGCTACTACGTGCTCTCCATGTGGCTCTTCATCATGCCGGTGGCGGTGCGCATGGCCGGGTACTTCCCGGGCCGGAAGCTCAAGCTGGTGGGCGACTTGCCGCGCGGCGTGGCGGAGCAGTGGCGCAAGTGGTGCCTCTCTGCCGACTACCTGGGGGCCGAGGGCGATCGCGTGCGTCCGGGGCTTGCGGACGTGTCCATCCCCATCACCGCGCTCTCCATGCAGGACGACGAGATGATGACCTTGCGGGGGACCCAGGCCCTCTTCGGCCTCTATCCCAACGCGCAGGTGGAGGTGCGGCGCCTGCGTCCCCGCGAGCTCGGGCTCCGCAGCATCGGACACTTCGGCTTCTTTCGCAGCTCCATGAAGGAGCCGCTGTGGCCCATGGTCACGGAGTGGATCGAAGCGCGCGCGGGCTTGAGCATCGAGGGGCTCATGCCGAAGTTCCGGCGAAAGCTGCGGCTCATGTGGGCCGCGTCGGAGAAGCCCGCTTCCAGCGCCACCTCGGTGAGTGGCCGGCCGGAGACGATGCCGGCCGCCGCCCGCTGCAACCGGAGCCACGCGAGGTAGGGCCGCAGCGGTACGCCGATGGATGCGGTGAACACGTGCATGAGGCGTCCCGGCGAGAGACCGACCTCCGCTGCAAGGGCCTCCAGCGACGTTGCGTCCTCGCCCGCGCGGAGCAGGCGCAGGAGCTTCTTCACCCGTGGATGCACGGTCCGTGCGTGGGTCACTGCGGGCGCGCCGAGCACGCGGGCCACCTCGGCGAGCCAGGGCGGACCGCCGGAGCCCATCAGGTGCGAGGGATCGTGCGCGGTGCCCACCGCGTCGCGTTCGTCCGCCGAGAGCAAGCGCACCGGCGTGGCGAGCACCGTGAGGAGCGCGCGCCCCACCTCGCTCTCCGGATCGACGAACACCAGCAGCACCGCAGCCCCCCGCGCGTCGATGCCGTGGGGAACGTCCGGCGCCGTGAGCACTCCGGCGGCGCGCACGGTGCGCCCTTCGTGGCGAACCGCGATCGTTCCCTCGCGCGCCAGCACGAGGTGCATGGCGTGGTGGGCGTGGGGCTCGCTCTTGCCGCCCTCGGCGTGCGTCGCCAGGAGCGGCGGCCACAGCGGGAGCGTGCCGCGAATCGGCAAGACGCCGAAGCGCATCGTTCAGGAGAGGACGCGGAGGCTCTTGCCCTTGAGGACCTCGTTGTGGCTGCCCTTGCGGTAGCCCTCGAGGTCCAGGGTCACGTAGGCGAAGCCGCTCTTCTTGCCGGCGGCGGCGATGGCTTCTCGCTGCTCGAAGGCCTTCATGAGCTCGTCGCCCGCCACCTCGATGCGCGCCATGGATCCCCCCGTGGTGCCGGCGGTGGCCTCGAGCGCATGCCAGCGCACGCGCACTTGCTTGAGCCCGAGCTGATGAAGCGCGTCCTCGAGGCCGCCGATCTGCTCGAGGCGCTCGCGGGTCACGCGGGTGCCGTAGGGGAGGCGACTCGAGAGGCACGCGGCGGCGGGCTTGTCCCAGACGCCGAGGCCGATGTGCTTGGCCGCGGCGCGCACGTCTTCCTTGGTGAACTCGGCCTCGATGAGGGGGCTGCGCACGGCGGCGTTCTTCGCTGCTTCGAGGCCCGGCCGGTAGTCGCCGAGATCGTCGAGGTTGGTGCCGTTGACGGCGAAGGCCACGCCCCACTCCGCCTGCTTCTTCTCGCTGATGCGATAGAGCTCGCTCTTGCAGTAGAAGCAGCGATCGACGTTGTTGGCCTGGTAGTTCTCGTCCTCGATCTCGCTCGAGTCCACCAGCTCGTGGCGGGCGCCGATCTGCTTGGCGATGCGCACCGCGTCGGTGCGCTCGAAAGAGGCGAGGCTCGGGCTCACCGCGGTCATGCCGATGGCGCGCGCGCCGAGCACCTCGTGAGCCACCGCCAGCACGAACGCGCTGTCGATGCCGCCGGAGTAACAGACGAGCACCGAGCCCATGTCCCGGAGGATGCCTCTGAGCCGCTCGAGCTTGCCGTGAATGGGCGCTTCCATCCGAGAATCCTTACTCTTCTCCGTTTCCTCGCGGAAGGCCGGAGAATGGACCTGACTTCCATGAGTACTGGTATTATGTTCAGTACATGGTCGCAGCCCTCTCCACCGAGCTCTTTTCTTCGCCAGTCGACACCGCTGCGCGCGGGGCGATCGCCATCGTTCCCAGCGCCTTCGCGGCGCTGCGAAAGAACCTGGAAGCCGACGAAGCACAGGTGCTCGCCACCGGCTGGCCGGAGCTCGACGCGGTGCTGCCGGATCACGGCTTCGCGCACGGCATCGTGGAGCTCGCGGCGCCCCATGCGCTCGGGGGCGCCACCACCGTGGCCATGGCGCTGGTGCGGGCGGCGCACGCCAAGCACGAAGAGGCGCTGGCGGCGTGGATCGATCCCGATGGTTCGCTCTACGCGCCGTCGCTCGCCCAGGCGCAGGTGGACCTCGATCGACTGCTGGTGGTGCGTCCTCCCTCCGGCGACTTGCGCCGGGTGGCGGTGAACGTCGCGGCCTCGGGCGCCTTCGACGTGGTGGTGGTGGACATGAAGGGGAGCGGCAAGGGCATGCGCGACGACGTGTTCGTGCGCAAGCTCTCGCTCTCCAAGTGCCGGGTGCTCTTGCTCACCGACAGCTACGCATCCAAGAGCGTGCCCTGGCCCACCTCGCTCCGTCTCGAGCTCTCGCGGCAGGCCGACAGCGGCATCACGCTGCGCATCGCCAAAGATCGCAGCGGGCGCATCGGCACCGTGAAGACGCTGCGCAACGTTCCCTGGCTGGCGGCCTGAGCGAAGAGGGAGCGCATGCGCATTCTCTCGCTGTCGTTGCCGCGGCTACTTCTGGAGCTGGGAAGCGAGCGGGCTGGCGCAAGCACGGCCCCGCCTCGGGCGATCGTGCGCTCGCCCGAGGCCTCGCCGCTCACCCCGCGCGATCTGCAAGGACACACCCGTCTCGACGAGGTGTCGGAGAACGCCGCTTCCTACGGCGTGCGCGCCGGCCAGACGCTGGCCCGGGCCAAGGCGCAGTACGCAGCCCTGGAAGTGTGTATCGTACACGAAAAGACCATCCGCGAGACGCTGGAGCGGCTGGCCGGCGCGCAC
>JABFRG010001047.1 GCA_013141295.1 Polyangiaceae bacterium | reverse complement strand
GCCGGGCCCGGTGGGCGATCAACCGACGCTGACGCTGCGCCTCAAGGCGCACCCGGCACCGAAGGGTGAGCCACTCGGTGCCATGTCGAAGGCCATCGACCGCACCCGGAAGGTGACGTGGGACCCCAAGAGCCAGCGCTTTCGCTAGAGCACCGAACAGGTTGAATCGGTCGGCTTTTCGGAGATTTACTTCGCACCGCGGCGTTGCTCCTCCTCGCCTAGCAGCAGCAGGAGTCGTCGTCGCGCCTTGCGCTGCTCGCAACTCTCCAAAAATCCTCGGTCTTCAACCTGTTCGGTGCTCTAGCTCGGTGGAGTGATCTGCCGGATCGTTGGGCGGCCCGGGCCTCACCCGAACCCCGTTTCTTCGGCATTTTCGCGCAATCTACCGCAATCCGGCGCGGCACGGTTGCTGCTGAAGGGCCTTCGACGCCGGCGTTCTGCGGCGAACGGAGGTTCCGTGCATCATACACAATGGATCACCCTGCTGGCGGGCGCAGCGACGTTGCTCGTGGCATGTGGCACCGAAGCGCCGCTGGTCGTGACGACCCCCGACGCGAGCCCATTGGAGGCCGGCCCACCGGGCTCCCTCGGCGATCCGGGCGATGGCGGAAGCGTCGCGCACGATGCCGGTTGCGAGGCGCCCGATCTCCTGGTGGTCCTCGACCGAAGCGCGAGCATGGGCAAGCCCATCGGCAAGGGCCCCGATGGCGGGTCGCTGCCCACCAAGATGACCCTGGCCACCCGGGCACTCACCAAGCTCACCGCGGCGCCCGTCGACGCGACCGTGCGTTTCGGGCTCGAAGTCTTCCCGGACGTGGCCGGGGCGTGCGCGAGCGGAACGCTCCTGGTGCCGCCCGCTACCGACCAAGGCGCGGCCATCGGCAAGGCCCTGGCGGGGCTCGAGCTCTTGACCGGCACGCCGCTGGGCGGTCCGCTCGAGGTAGCGCGGGCGCACCTGGCGAAGACCAAGGAGGCCGGTCGCAAACAGTTCGTGCTGCTGGTCACCGACGGCGGCGAGACGTGCCCGAGCGCCGCCGCGTTGCCGGTGGTTCAGCGGCTCGCAGCGGAGGGCGTGCAGACCTTCGTGGTGGGCTTCGGCGGGGCGGTGAACGAGGCGGAGCTGGACAACCTGGCTTGCGCCGGGGGCACCGCGCCGAACCCCGCGACCAACTGCAAGTCGACACCGTCGGGCCTGGTATGGGTCGGCACCGGGCCCGATCTCTTCTTCTCCGCCCAGGACGAAAAGTCGCTAGAGGCTGCCCTCACCAGCATCGCCGGCAAGGAGTGCTGCGGCTGCACGGTGCGCTGATCGCTCAGCGGCGAAGGTAGGCGGGCTCCTCGTGCGCGCTCTCCGCCTCGGGCTCCAGCACGTCGATGACGCGCTTGGCCTCCAGCTGCTCGGGCAACACCGCCGCGGCGAGCTCACGAAAGAGCGCCTCGTCGACCATGCACGTGGGGTGCGCCGCGTACTCGGTCGTGCGCCACTCGACATCGGCGAGCTCCGTGGGGCACACCACCGCGCCGTACTCGCCCAGCAAGAGAGCCACGCCGAAGCGCGCGTTCTCGCCGGCGACCATGGGGTCGATCCAGTTGGCCTTGCGCACGTGCGCGACGTCCATCTCGAAGGTTCGCGTGTGCGTGGTGACGACGACTTTACCGCCGACGCGCTCCAGGGTCGTATCGCGAGCACGCTTCGCGCCATGGCGATGCTGGTAGAGGCGACGCGCCACCAAGCCCCCTAGAAAGTGCCCGGCCGCGCCGGCGAAGCAGGGGATGACGCTGAGGCGCACCGAACCGAAGGCCACGAAGACCAGAAGCAGGCCCAGCAGAACGCCGATGAACGCGCCGAGCCACGAGGCGCGCAGGGCCTCGGCCTCCATCTTTCGCCCGGGAGGCAGCACCGCACCCTCCTCCAGGCGAAACGTCTGTCCGGAGCTCTCGCGATAGCTCACAAGTAGAACGCGGCAGCGACGATGGCCGAGAGCACCATGACCACGAACACCCCGGTGGTGAGCGCAGCCACCGCGTACGACGTGTACAATGCACGCTTCGCTGGGGGCCCCACCAGGCGGTAGTGCCCAGAGAGGAAGGCTTCGGTGGCGCGGGTCGGGAGGCCGGCGCCGACGGTGAGCGCGGAAAGCGCCTTGCCGATGCCGCTGCGCACGCCCACCACGACGACCCCCACTGGGCCCATGACCACGTCCCAACCGCACGCGTACAGGCCGAGCCGCAGGGCGCGATTCCGGGCCGGGCGACCGCCCGCGCGACGGGCACCGAGATCGATGGAGAGCCCGTGCACCGCGTGGGCCGCCACCAGCAAGGTGGCCAGCGCAGGTACCCCGACCACCAGCAAACGAGCGGCGAAGCCGCGCGTCTCGGCACCGAAGAAGAACCCCGCGCAGGCATGGGGCGCCACCGCGAAAGCGATGCCCATCCACACCGTGGTCATGGCCAGCGAGGCGATGAGCTCGGCGGCGAAGGCGAACCGAAGGGCGGGCGCCAGCGGACCGTCGGGCAGGCGAGCGAAGAACGAGGAGGCGTCGAAGGTGGTGAGCGACGCGGTGGTCCAGAGGCGCGTGAGCGCGCCACCATAGGTGCGCTCCCAGGGCACGATCTGCACGATGCCCGACTCCATGTCGGGGGAAGCCGAGCAGCCGGGGCAGTCGGACGAGCCGCACTGGGTACACACCACCGCCGCCGGAACGTCGAAGAGCTCCGGAGAGGAATCGCGTGTATTCTGCACGTCACGAAGACGCGGCGCAGCCATGGCTGAAGCATGGCTCCATTCCCCGGCCAGCGCCACTTCCGCGGGCATACGCGCGCGTTCAGTGCAGCGTTTCGTCGCCCTCGCGCCGCGCGGCCTTGGACCCCTTGCGCACCTCGATGTCGTCGAGCGGACCCCCGAAGCCGATGGAGAGGGCCACGCCCACGATGCTCAGGGCCAGCGTCGCCCAGAAGGCCCAGGTGTGCTCGTAGGAGACGGTGTAGAGCGCGCTCTTCTGGCGGTTGAGGGCCAGGATCGCCACGGTGACGCCGGGAATGGCCGACAGCAAGGCAGCGGCCACCCGCGCGCCGCGCATGCGGATGATGGATCGGCGGCTGAGGACCGTGGGGAAGAGCACCATCCAACCGGCGAAGGCGGCCCAGGCCAGGACGCCGATGCGCCCGAGGGTGAACCCGCTGAGCATCATCTCGGTGGGGATCTTCATGTGGATCCACGGCAGGAAGAAGAGGGCGATCCCCAGGAGCGGCACCAGCGCCAGCGGGCCCCGGTTCCGCTTCCAGTAGAGCCACGGCTGGACCTCTTGCTCGGGCAAGGTGTGCACCAGCTCCTCGCTGGCGGCGTCGTGCGAGAGCGGGAGCTTCTCCATGGCGGAGAGGCTCAGGCCGCACACCGGGCACGTCTTGGCCTCGTTCTTTTCGAACATCTCCCGGCAGAACGGACAGGCGACCAGACCCACGGGGCGAGCATAGCGTCGGGGAGCGATGGAAAGCACGTTGCAAGGTCCGACAGGCCGGCCGGGGCGAAGTTCCCGAGGGCCCGACGACGAATGTCCTACATCCTGCGCAGTGCGATATGCTGCGTCGATGGCCCGCCCTGCTCGCATCGACATGGAAGCGTTCGCTCGCTGGCACCACGACCATGCGGAGTGGGCCCGGGTCGAAAACGGCGGAGTGGAGGCGCTGGAGAAGCGGTTCACCTTCCCGGACTTCGCGACTGCGCTGGCGTTCGTGGTGCGCGTGGGCATGGCGGCCGAGAAGCGGGACCATCATCCCGACATCGCCATGGGCTGGGGAAAGGCCACCGTGCTCTGGACGACCCACGACGCAGGTGGCATCACCGAGCTGGACCTCGCGCTGGCCGAGGAAAGCGATCGAATCCGGAGCACCTGATGCGGGAAGACGACGAGCTAGAGGCCGCGCGCGCCGCGCTGCGGGAACGACTTCGTGGCATCCTCGGCGAGGGGGCCGCGGAGGGAGGGGAGGTACCTCGCCTCCACGAGGCGCTCACCCACCCGAGCTACGCCAACGAGACCGGTGTGGGCGACAACCAGCGGCTCGAGTTCCTGGGTGATGCCGTGCTGAGCCTGTGCGTCAGCGAGCTTCTGGGCAACGACTTTCCCGAGGCCAACGAGGGCCTGCTCACGCGCATGCGGAGCGCCCTGGTGAACGCCGAAGCGCTCGCCGGATGGGCCCGGGCCGAAAATCTGGGAGCGAGCATCGCGCTCGGACGTGGGGCCCGCTCGGGCGCCGAGCGCAACCAGACCAACGTGCTGGCCGACGCGGTGGAAGCCGTGGTGGCCGCGGTGTACCACGCCCATGGTCTCGACGGGGCGCGTGCGCTGGTGCGTGCGGTGGTGGCCCCGCGTATGCGTGAGGAAGTGGAGCTCGCCTCGCGCGACCCCAAGAGCGAGCTGCAGGAGCGGGTGCAAGCGCTGGGGCAAGAGGCGCCGCGCTACCGCGTTCGGGCGTCGCGCGGGCCGGATCACGACGCCATCTTCGAGGTGGAGGTCACGGTGGGCACGCGGGTGCTCGGCAACGGCGAAGGCCGCTCCAAGCGCCTCGCGGAGCGCCGTGCGGCGGAGGATGCGCTGAAGCTGGACCTCGTGGCAGCATTGAAGGAAGAGCCCCCGGGAGAGGCGCAGGGCGCAGGGCCCAAGGCTCCGGCCAGAGAGTGAGCGGAGAGGCGCGGGGCTCAAGGCTCAGCCAGAGTGGGAGCCGCCACCTCACGCGCAAAAAAGCTCCCGTCACTTGCGTGGCGGGAGCTCTCGCGGAAGCCTGAAGCCTGAAGCCTGAAGCCTGAAGCCTTCTCTAGGGCCGGACGGGGATCGTCGCCGGGGTTGCCGGGTCGGCGCCGGTGCGCACCGCGACGTAGGCGTCGAAGATGAGCTGCTTCGTGTAGAGCGGGTTGTGGGCGCCGAGGGCCCCGCCACGTGCCACGAGGAGGTAGTCGTAGAGCGCGCCGGCTTCGTCGGCCGTGAGCGCTGCGCCGGGGTTGCGGGTCTTGTCGAGAGCGAACTGCTTGTCGGCGAGCTCGGTCGTACCGAGCGGCGCCGAGGCGAGCGTCTCGCGGGTCAAGAATCCGCGGTTGTTGAGCACGCGCTGAAGGTCCTGGAGCGCGCCATTGAAGACGCCGCGGCTGGTGTTGAGCTCGGAGTTGATGGTCCCCGGAGCGTGGCAACCGGAGGCGGTGCAGGTGGAGAGCTGCGGACGGAACGAGTGGTCCGGATAGTTGCCATTGAGCGCGACCTTGGGCATGTGGCAGGAACCACAACCCGACGTGGTCTGGTGCGCAGAGCTCGTATAGGTCTTACCCGTGAAGTGATATCCACCTACGCCGGAGAACACGTCGGCGTGCGGCCCTTCGTGCGGGCCCCAGTTGGCGCTGGTGATGGTGTTACTGGCGGTGATGTAGTTGGTCACGTCCTTGCGAGACTTGTGACACTGGATACACGTGTTGTTGACGCCCCACTTGCCGGCCGGGGTGCCGGTGACGGTGCCCACGGTGGGGCTCTTTTCGAGGTACGCCTGATCGTTGGGGCCCGAGGGAACGCGAAGCTTGAAGTCGCCCTTCTGGTACAGACCGCCGGAGACGTGGGGATCGTTGGTCACCGTGTCGTGGCAAGTGGTGCAGCCGATGATGGCGAGCGGCGCGTGGCCGCCGTAGCCGAGCTCGGCGACGCCACCAGTGGCCTTGGTGTAGTTGAGCTCACCGAGCTTGTAGTTGGTGGGGCCCACGGTGGAGCCGGAGGCGAGCGTTCCCTGGCCAGCGAGGCGCGAGGGCAGACCATCGGTCGCGTGGCAGTTGCCACACGACGAAGCGGAGCTAGTCCACGGGCCTTGCTCCTCGACGTTCACGATGGCGCCGAAATAGTGGGTACTGGATTTCCACTGGTCGACGATGCCGTTGAACCCGTGGCAGGGAGACATGCACGAGGCTTGGAGCCCGCCTTCCACCAGGGCGATGGGTCCGGCGTCGGAGGAACCCGAGGGGCCTTGCGGCCCGACCGCACCCGCTTCGCCGTTGGCGCCTGCTTGGCCCTCGGGTCCGGTGGGTCCGGTGCACGCGGCAAGCGTCGTGGCGCCGCCGAGCGCGAGAACGCCCAGCGCGGCGAGGATGGTGGTGATAGGGTTCTTCGTCTGCATGCAAGTCTCCCAACGCGGCGCTATGCGCCCGGTCCGGTGTTAAAGTGAGGAATTCGCTCGCAGGGAAGTCGAAGCTCCGTGCAATGGCAAGCGCCTTCGCGCTGCCAATATCCGTAACTTGCATGTTCTACGCCGGCAGCCTCGGGTGTCGCGATACGCGAAAATCCGACGAGGTCCCGACGTATGACAATCAGGTACATGCAATTCTTGCAGCCAAGTGCAAAGACTGTCACGCAACCAAGGGCGCAGGCGGCTTCGGACTTACCTCGTATTTGGACACGATTGCGTGTGGCAAAGATGGCGCCCCCACGGTGCTTCCGCCTGGCAACGCGGCGCCGCTTTTGCGCGCACTCGACCAGGATCCCCACAAAGGCCTGTTAACCGCGGAAGAGCGAGACGCAGTATCTGCATGGGTGGCGGGCGGCGCGCAAAAAGCGACCGGCGGCGCCCACGAGCCCGGGTACGTCGATCCGCGGTCGCCGAAGAGCCACGGTCGCGCTCTCCGGGCCGCCGGGTGGAAGCCGATGCTCGACGCGACCTCCGATCAGGCCTGCGGGCGATGCCACGAGGGCGTTCCCTCCGGACGGTCGCCGAAGGTCACAGTGAGCGCGCCGGGAGCGCCATCGTGCACCACCTGCCACACGGAACCGGCGGGGCCGCTCGCGTGCGGGACGTGCCATGGCGACGGTTCCCGCGCCGCGCCGCCGCGCGATCCGTGCTTCTTCCCGGAAGACGCGAGCACCGCCGGCGCCCACGTGGCCCACGTCACGCCGGGCCCCGGTCGCTCCCAGCCACTCTCCTGCACCACCTGCCATCCTGTCCCCAGCGCCGCAGTGTTCGAGGGCGTCCACGCCAACGGCGCCGTGAACCTGGCGTTCGACGCCAAGGCTTCCGGCAACGCCACCTACGACGCGACCACCCACGCGTGCACCACCGAGTGCCACGCGCGCGGCGGACAGAAGCCGCGTCCGGCCTGGACCGACAAGGGCCCCATGGGCTGCAACGACTGCCACAGCTCCCCGCCCCCGCAGCACTACGCGGGCGCGTGCAGCGGCTGTCACCGCGATACCGACGCCAAGGGAACGGCGTTCACCGGCGGCAATCTGCACGTGAACGGTCGCGTCGACCTGGGTGACGGTACCGGCACCTGCGGCGCTTGCCACGGCGCGGGGAGCGATCCCTGGCCCACCACGGGCGCGCACGCGAAGCACAAGCTACCCGCCAATTCCGCGCCGGTCGCCTGCGAGAGCTGCCACGTGGTGCCCACCGTCTTCGGGAAGGGCACAGCGCACCCCAAGGGCGGCCCGGTCACCCTCACCTTCGGCGGCCTCGCCAAGAACCGCGGCGCGAATCCCACCTTCACGAACGGGACCTGCAACAACGTCTACTGCCATGGCGAAGGCGTGGTGGGCACCATCGCTGCGGCGCCGCGCTGGACCGACAAAGGTGCATCCTGCACCAGTTGCCACGGGCTGCCCCCGGGGCCGCCGCACGGAGGAGCCGCGGAGTGCTCGACGTGTCACGGCTCCGTGGTCGATCCGGGGCCGGTGATCACCGATCGCGCGCGCCACGTGAACGGCTTCACCGACAAGTAACGTCAGTCTTTGAATACGTGGCAGCCGTTGCACTTGGCTGCGGTGGGCTGGTGATCTTTTCGGTCGGTGTGGCAGGAGAGGCAGACCGCGCGGTCGGCCTTCGCCGGCTCGTGCTGCGCGTGGCAGGTGGCGCAGGCGGCGTGGGCGAGCCCGCCGGCCTTGGCCTTGATGCGGTGCATGCCGCCCAGATCCTTGTGGCACGTGGCGCATGCGGGCGGCGACGCGACGCCGCTGGGGCCATGCGGACGGTGGCAGGTGGCGCATCCGCCGGCGACCTTGGCGTGGGCGCTCGAGCCTTCCTTGGCGTGGCAGGTGGCGCAGGTCTGGCCGGCCTTCTGCTTGCCGTCGTGGGGTGTATGGCACGACACGCACTTGGCGTGGCCCGCCGGTGCGGTCTTGGCTTCGGCGCCATGGCACGAAGCGCAGGACTCGCTCTTGTGCGGCGCGTGCACTGTGCCGTGACACTTGGCGCACTCGGTGTGGCCCTTGCTGGTGCTGGTGGCATGTTGCTCGCCGGCGTGGCAGCGGACGCACACGGCGCCGGTGGCGGAAGAGGCGAGCTGGAACTGATGCGGCGTATGGCAACTACTGCACGCCGTCTTGGCATTGTGGAACGCCGTATCGCTGGTGGCCTTGGTGTGGCACGTGCTGCACGATAGGGCGCTGCCGTGGGGTGAATTGAGCGATACTTGCTTGTCGCCAGGGTGCGGTACGTGGCAATCGATGCAGCGATCGTTGGCGTGGCCGGCGTGCGTGGCCTTCACGTTGCCATGGCACTTGGCGCACGACTGCGTGGGCGGGGCGCCCAGCGGATTGTGCGGTGAGTGGCACGACTCGCAGTTCGCGTGCGCGGGGACCTTATTTGCCGCGAAGGCCTGGGTCCTGGCGTGGCACGTGGCACACGACTGCGGCGCCGCGGGATTGTGCGGCGCGTGGCAACCGGTGCAAGCATGTCCACCGATGCCGGTGGCGCCCTGGTGATCCT
>JABFRG010000484.1 GCA_013141295.1 Polyangiaceae bacterium | reverse complement strand
TGGTCGACGACCGGGCGTACTCCCGCACCTGCTTGCGGCGGGAGATGCCGCGGAGCTCGAAGGGCGCGTTGTAGGCGTCCTTGGCCAGCTCCGCCTGCTGGGTCGCGGTGAAGGCGTTCCAGTTGGTGCACCACACGGCGTCGGCCTTGGCCACCGAGACGGCGTAGCCGCTGTCCTGGGTGGAGAGGTCGTAGAGGGCCTTCCACTTGGCTTCGCTCATGCCCAGCTGCACCGCGATCTGCGCGGCGAAGACCGACTCGTCGCCCTGGCGCTGCACGTACACCACGCGCTTGCAGCCGATGTTCTTCAGCGCGAGCACCGGCGCGAGATCGCTCCAGCCGCCGGCCGAGTAGCGGCCGTCCGCGAGCTTCACGAAGCGCGAGAGACCCGGCTCCGCGGGAGACGCCGAGAGGATGTCGCCCCAGGTGGCGTCGCTCCCGAGGGAGGTCATCTTGCGGGTCTTCTCGTCGCCGAAGCCCTGGGTGTTCTGGGCCAACCGCGCGAGATCCTCGGCGCCGCCCCAGTAGCCGAACTTGATGTCCTCGAAGCTGGGCGTGAACGACGCGATGGCGCCGGTGGGGTACTTGCCGGCCAGGTACTCGAGCCGCGAGGCTTCGTACTGCGAGGCCGCGGCGCCGGTGAGCACCGAGGTGGAGATGAGCTTGTGGAGCGCAGGGCCGCCCACCTTCTCGCCGAGCCGCCGGGGCGCCGCGTTGCTTGCGCGGGCTTTGTCGCGGTAGGTGGTCACCAGCTTGCCGAAGTCGCCGCCGCAGGTGCCGCCCTTGGTGGCCACGCCCGACGCCTCGTCCCACACCTTGCCGGTCGTGCTATCGGCGCAGGCGTCGAGCCAGGCGGAGAAGCCGCTCGCGTCGGCCGGACCGTAGCCGGCGTAGAAGTCGCCCACGCGGCCGAAGAGGTTCGCCAGCGACTTCCAGTTGAGGAGGCCGGGACGGAAGAAGAGCCGGTTCTGGTCCACCGAGAAGGCGCCCAATGTCTTGATGGAGGTCTGGATCTCGCCGACGTTGAAGGCGAGGTGCGCGGTGTCCTCGAGCATCGCGAAGAGCTCGGGGTTCACGATGTCCTTCAGCTCCTGGATGCCGAGCACGGCCTTCAGCTTCTGGGCCAGCTCCTGCACGTTGGCCGGGCTCACCGCCGCGAGCGCGCCCTGGGCCTCGGCCTCCTTCTTCACCTTCATGGCGATGGCCACCGCGTCTTGCACCGCCAGCGCTTCATTCGACGAGGCGACCACCTGGCCGTAGCCCATGATGCTCTTCAGCGCGAGGGCCACTCGGGCGCTCTTCTGCGCCGCGTCGCAGGGCTTGCCGTTGCAGGTGGCGATCGCGGGCGAGAGGAGGATGCTCTCGTAGAGGAAGCTGGTGATGCTTCCGGAGCTCCCGCCGGCGATGCCGTCGACCACACCGTACGTTTCGACCACGTGGGCCAGCGACTGGAAGTGCGCGCCGATGAGCTCGCCATTGCCGCGCACCGCAGCGCAGAGCGACGGACCATTTCCGGAGATCACGTCGTCTTCCGCGTCTGCCGGCGCCGGGTCGCCGCCGGAGCAACCGGCCGCGAAGAGGGAGAGAGACACGCCGGCGAGGACCAGGGACGCAGCGAACTTCATGCCTCACCATACCAGCAAGAAAAGTGCCCGTGTGGGAGACTCTGCGCGTGCGCGGAACCACCGATCTTTTGCTGCCCTGCGCTGGGGGCTGCCGGATTCGGTGATCCAGGGGGCAGACCCCACCCGGAACGCGCCGGCCATTTGCCGCGGTGCGTTCAAAGGCGCCGTGAGGCCGCGAAAGTCCACCCCTTTCGTTTGCCGCATCTTCGGGCTAAGAGCCTGGCTATGACTGTGTCCGCAGTTTCGGTCGAACCCAAGACCTCGTCGGATCCGCACCTCGCCCCCGAGCTCTGCATCAAGCTCCACGACACCATGTTGAAGACGCGCGTCCTCGAGGAGCGCCTCATCACCATGTACAAGCAAGGAGACGGCTACTTCTGGATCGGTGGTCCCGGCGAAGAAGCCTTCAACGTCCCGCTCGGCATGCTGGTGCACAAGGGGCAGGGGGTCGAGCACGACTACCTGCATCTGCATTATCGCTCCAGCGGCACGCTGCTGGCCATGGGCGCCGATCCGGTGGACTCGCTCCGGCAGATGAAGAACACCGCCACCGACCCGTACTCCGGCGGTCGCAACTTCGCCGGCCACTACTCGGCGCGCAAGTGGAACGTGGTGCCCATCTCGTCGCCCATCGAGGTGCAGTTCTCCATGGCCAGCGGCACCGCCATGGCCCAGAAGCGCCACGGCGGCAAGGGGATCACCATCGTGCAGGGTGGCGACGCCGGCACCGCCGAGGGCGATTTTGCCACCTGTCTGGTGTGGAGCTCGCGCAAGGGCAACGAAGTGCCGGTGCTGATGATCGTCACCAACAACCGCTGGGGCATCTCCACGTCGTACGACGGCCAGCACGGCGAAAAGTACATCGCCGATCGCGGCAAGGCTTTTGGCATCGCCACGGCGGTGGTCGACGGCAACGATCCGGAAGTGGCGTACCACGCCCTGAAGAAGGCCATGGACTACGTGCGCACCGAGCGTCGCCCGTTCCTCCTCGAGGCCTCGGTCTCGCGCCTGTACGGCCACTCGTCGGCCTCCGGCGCCAACTTCAACAAGGTCGAGACCGACTGCCTGGCGCGCTTCGAAGCCAAGCTGGAGGAGCGCGGCGTTCTCACCCGCAAGGCCATGGACGATTTGCGTGCGAAGTACACGCAAGAGCTCCTGGAGGCCACCAAGCGGGTGCGCGAGGAGCCGCAGCCGGACGGCAAGACCATCTACGACTTCGTGTTCGCCGACCGCAACATCGTGGGAAAGGACCACTGACATGGCCACGCTGGTTCAAGCCATCCGTATGGGCCTCCACGTCGGCGAGGAGCGCCTCGGCGTCACCGACATCTTCGGCGAGGACGTGGGCCCGCCGCTCGGCGGCGTGTTCACCGCCACCCAGGGCCTGAAGACCGCCTGGAACTCGCCGCTCGACGAGCGCGGCGTCATCGGCACCGCCATGGGCCTCGCGCTCGCCGGCCAGAAGCCGGTCTGCGAGATCCAGTTCTCCGACTACATCTACAACACCATCGATCTGCTCAAGCTCGCGGGATCCATGTACTGGTCGTCCAACGGCGACTGGAACCTGCCCATGGTGTGCATGACGCCGGTGGGCGCGGGCATTCGCGGCAGCATCTATCACTCGCACTCGTTCGACGCGACGGCCACCCACATCCCCGGCTGGAAGATCGTGATGCCGTCGAACCCGCTCGACGCCTACGGCCTCTTGCTCTCGGCCATCGCCGACCCGAACCCGGTGTTCTACCTGGCGCCGAAGGCGCTCTTGCGCGTGAAGGCCGGTCCCGGCGAGCTGCTCCCGGGCGAGCCCGCCGACGAGAAGGCGCTCTCGAAGATGATCGACGCGCCGGTGGGCGACCGCACCACCTGGAAGCCCGAGTGGCCGAACCTCGAGACCCTCTTCGTGCCCATCGGCAAGGCCAAGACCGTGCGCCCCGGTAAGCACGTCACGGTGGTGAGCTACGGCCGCACCCTGCCGCTCTCGGTGAAGGCCGCCGACGAGCTCATGGCCGAGGGCATCGACGCCGAGGTCATCGACCTGCGCTCCCTGCACCCCTACGATTGGGAAGCCATCGCGGAGAGCGTCAAGCGCACCAACCGCGTGGTGTTCGTCAACGAAGAGACGGAGATCACCAACTTCGGTGAGCACCTCATTCGCCGCACCGTCGATGAGCTCTTCTACCACCTGCACGCGCCGCCGAAGCTGGTGGCGGGCGCCTTCGTGCCGGGCATCGGCCTCGCCGACAACCTCGAGCGCGCCAGCGTTCCGCAGAAGAACGACATCGCCGAGGCGATACGCGCGACCGCTCTCCACACCCCGTGAGACCGGCGGTTTTCGCCGATACCTTCGCCCGGGCTTCGTCGGGCGTGCTCACGTACAGGAGTACGTTCCGCGCGGCCCTCCTTGCCGGGGCTCGGTCTCGGCGAAAACCGCTCGGTCTCACACCGCGACGTCGTCGCGCGGCGAATCGAGTTTGTTGGTGAGCAGAGCGAATCGGGTTTGTTCGAATCGAGTTTGTTCTTCTCGCCCCCTCTCCCTTCAGGGAGAGGGGGGTGGGGGTGAGGTTGTCAGGACCTTCCCTGCGCGAAGGGTGCGTGCGTCTTGAAGGAGACTCTTGCCCAGCTCGAAGGCCCGCTACCCATCTTGAGAAGGCTTGAAGGCGTTGCCCGCTACCCTGCGCGAAGGGTGCGTGCGTCTTGAAGGAGCTCCTTGCCCAGCTCGAGGGTGGGTGTCACTGCGGGCGCGTGCGGTTTCGCGTGAACGTGCGGGCGTTCGAGGCGCTCGATTGCAACTGCTCGATTTGCGCCAAGAAGGGGTTTCTTCATCTCATCGTGGAGAAGGCCGACTTCGAGCTTTTGCAGGGCGAGCTCTCGACGTACACGTTCGGGACCGGGGTGGCGAAGCACACGTTCTGTCGGACCTGCGGGATCCATGCATTCTACACGCCTCGCTCGCATCCCGACGGGGTGGACGTGAACGTGCGGTGTCTCGACGGCGACGCGCTGGCGCGCTTCGTGGTGCGGCCCTTCGACGGGCAGAAGTGGGAAGAGAACGTGGGCGCGATTCAGGGGCGCTGAAGGCCCATGCGCTCGGCGACGCCGTCGCGGTAGGCGAGCCATAGCTGGAGGCCGCGCTCGACCGTGGTGACTACCTCGTCGGCCAGCGGGCCTTCGTCGGGGACGTGATCGAGCACCATCTGCCAGGCGTCGTGCCGGTGGGAGCCCTCGATCTCGCCGTGGGCCTTCACCAGCGCCATGCTCTCGGCGGGGCAGCCGTAGTGCAGCACCATGGGGTGAGTGCGAATGGCCTCTTCACCGCGCTTGCGGGTGAAGGTGCCGGTGAGCTCGCCGCGCTCGTTGACGCTCCCTTCGACCCAGACGGTCAGGAGCGCCACCGCCACCTGCCAGGGGTGCCGCGCGGAGACGTCGAGGAGAAACTGCCGGTAGGCGGTGGCGGCCGGGTGGAGCGTCGCCGGCGCCGTCACGAATGCGTCGCGGGTGAAGCCCAGGCCGGCCATCATGACCAAGAACAGCTCCGGATGCGGCGCGCTCTTGGAGAGAGCCCCGGTTTGCTCTTCGTAGATGTTCTCGGCCAGCGCCCGACGGACGTCGTCGAGCGGCGGGCAGAGGCCCAGCGCCCGCGCCAGCAGCACCGGAAAGTCCCGGACGTACACCTCGTACTCGTGGCGAAAGTGCTGGTAGAGCGCGTCTCGCGAGAGACCGGGCCGGGTGAGAGAAGGGTAGGCCCAGTGGTGTTTCCGGTCCATCACGCCCAGGAGCCGCTGGGCGAGGGGACGGTCGAGGTCGAGGCTCGCGCCTTCGGAGCGATGAGAGGGACTCACGGAGGAAAGGATCGAGCCTTCGCCGAGCGCCGGCAACTTCTCAGCGATAGAACGCCGCTGCCGCCTCGACCGCCCAGCTGAGATACACGAGCACCGCCGCCGTGAGCGCCACCGGCACCAGTACCTGGGTCACCCGCGCCAGCGGGGAGTCCTTGCGCCCCACGGCCAGCTGCATCGCGTTTCGCGCGCGCGTCTCCGTCGTCGCTCCCGCGGGCAGCAGCGGGAGCGTGGCGAGCTCTTCCTTCAGGGCTTCGAAGTCGGACATCACGCGCGTTCCCTTCTCACGTCGGTCTTCGCGGCCCGGGGCTTTCCCTCGAGGCACGCTTCCAGTTCTTTTCTAGCACGGCTGAGCCTTTGCCGCAGGGCCTCGGCGGAGAGGTCGAGGATGCGCGCGACGTCGGCCTGTTCGAGCCCTTCCACCGCCACCAGCAGCAGTACTTCCCGGGCCGTGGGCGACACGGCGCCCAGCGCGTCTTCCAGCGCCGACACCTTGCGCCGGGCGTCGGTCTGGCCTTCGAGGTCGCCCTCCGCGTGCGTGGAAGCCTCGGCGCCGAAGGCGAAGATGCGCGTGAGGTCGAGCATGGCCCAACGCCGCTCGCTCACGAAGGCGTTGCGCGCCACCGTGAAGAGCCAGGCCACGAGGCGCGTGTCCTCCGCGAGGTCGGGCGCTTTGCGGGCCAGCTTGACCCAGGTTTCTTGATGGAGATCTTCGGCCACGTCGCGCCTCCGGGTGAGCCGCAGAAGGAAGGAGAACACCGCCGGGGCGTACCGCGCGTAGGCGCGATCGAAGGCGCCGCGATCACCGCGACGGAGTGCCAGCACGAGGTCGCGCTCTTCTTCGCTCACGGGGGCTCAACGCTAGCCAGCCCGGGACGTGACGTCGAACATTCGTGGTTTGTGGAAAGAGCGTGTCACGATGCGTGCCGCCGGGCGTTGAGAGGGCGGAGGTCGAGCATGTGGACATTGATTCACGAAGGTGGCGTTCCGATGTGGTTCGTCCTGCTTTTCGGGGCGATTGCGCTCGGTTCCAGCGCCTATTTCGCGGCCCGGCCGACGCACCAGCGGCTGGCCTTCATCAAATGGATGATGCTGACCACCGGCTTTGCGGTGGTGAGCGGCACCACGTCGGGGCTGGGGGCGGTGTTCCACGGCCTGGGCGACATGATGAACGTCGAGTCGGCCCAGCGCACGCGCATCCTCTTCACCGGCCTGGCCGAGTGCATGAGCGCCGGCACCCTGGGCTTCTCGCTCCTGGGCCTCACCGCCATGCTGACGGCGGTGGGCAGCCGGCGTCTGGCCTCCATGAGCGGCTGAGCACTTCCGCAAGCGCTTCCGCAAGTGTGGGCGCACGAAATTGCCCCGCCCGGCCCGCGCAAGTGCGCTAGAAACGCCCCCATGCGGGCGTGGTTCTGCGTGCTTCTGATGGCGTGTCAGCGGAGCTCCTCGGGCTCCGTCGACGGCGCTGCGCCCACCGCCACCGCTTCGTCCCCGGCCTCCGTCGTCGCCGCGCCTCCTCCCAGCGCGCCTCCGGCGCCCACGGCGCTTCCGGTCTCCACCTCGTCGAGCGACGTGACCGGCCTCCTGGCGGCAGTGGCCAGCTACGACGCAGGGAGCGCCCCGCCGTCGCTCGACGCGTCGGACGGCAAGGCCGTGTTCCGCAAGACCAAGATGGACGACGCCGAGCTCGTCCGCATCGTCCAGCAGATCCCCGAGCTCTCGCGGCTGGGGAGCGACCTCCGGTTCTTCGCCACCGGCGACGCCAACGCCATCGCCGGTCGGGCGAAGGACGACGCCAACGGCATCACCTTCTCGGCGCAGCCGGTGTACTGGAGCCCCGAGCCATCGGTCGACGTGCTGGTGCTCACCGGCCGCGGGAAGAACGCGAGCTTCGTCCTGGCCCTCTACCCGCAAGACGGGGGCACCTATCGCCTGGCGTCGTTCTTCCTCTTCGCCGGCGACGTTGCCCCGGTGGTGCTCGCCTACCGCGCGGAGCGTCGTCGCGAGCTGTTCTGGACCACCTGCTGGAATTGCTCCGGCGATCAGGGCGGCATCAGCTTTCGCGACGACCGCCGGGTCGTGATCGTGCAGCACTGATGCGCAAGCGAACGCAGAAGCGCGCCGCGGCGCGGGACGCGGTGAAGCTCGCCAAGGACCGCGTGCGGCTGGCGGCCCTGGAAGAGGGCGGAAGCTCGTCGCGGCCCATCTGGGTGGTGAGCGCGTCGCTGGTGGAGCCCACCGCGCTCGGGCTCGGGTGCGCGGCCTGCGGCGGCCCCCTGCGGCTCCAGGAGCACGAGGCGAAGCCCTTCGGCGCGCAGCTGCTCCGGGTGGTTCATGCAGGATGCATCGATTGTGGCCACCGGCGGACGGTGTACATCGGCCTCCGCGACCCTCTGAACTGAGCAGTTGCAGCGGAAAAGTGCCGCCCGGGTGACATTTGGGCGCCAACGTGTGGAATCGTAGGTGCGGGCAAGCCGAAGGCCCCCCTGCGTGCTAAGGGGAGGCCGTTCCATGCGCAGTATCGTTCTCCTGCTCTGCACCTTGGTGGGTCTCGTGGCTCTCGGCTCCCTCACCGGTTGTCCGGACGCGGGGAGCGCGTTCTCCGACGACGCCGATGCGTCGGCGCCGGTGCCCGATGCAGCCGCCGATCACGCGAGCGCGCGCATCGATGCCGCGGTGGATGCGCCGCCGGTCGATCCCGATCTTGCGGACGTGCCGCAGGTCACCGGGATCTCGCCCAAGAGCGCGACCGTCGGTGCGGTGGGGCCCACGCTGATCGTCACCGGCAAGAGCTTCGTGCCGCGCTCGGTGGTGCAGCTGGATGGCGCCGTTCTCGCGACGAGCTTCGTGAGCGCCACCGAGCTTCGCGCCACGGTGCCCACCGGCAAGCTCCTGGCGGTGGCCCAGCTCCGGGTCACGGTAGGTACGTCGCCCCCCGGCGGCGGCGCCAGCAGCGCCGTCACTTTCGACGTGGTGAACCCGGTGCCGACCCTCACCGCCATCGGCAGCCCGGTGCCCGCGGCCACGCTCATGGGGTCCATGGACACGCCGCTCTCGCTCACCGGTACCGGCTTCGTGCTCGGGGCGGTGGTCTCGTTCGACGGCGTTGACGTTCCCACCACCTTCAAGTCGCCGGTGAGCATCGAGGCGACGCTGCCCGCGGCCAAGCTCGCGGTGGCAGGGTCCTACGACGTTCGGGTGAAGAACCCCACGCCCGGCGGCGGTCCTTCGAACCCCATCGCGTTCACCGTCACCAACCCCTCGGTGCTCCTGGGC
>JABFRG010000562.1 GCA_013141295.1 Polyangiaceae bacterium | reverse complement strand
CCCGGACCCCCATCACCCGTTCCGTCGGCGAGCGGCGGCTTGTCGCTGCTGCAGGCCACGAAGACGCACGCCAAGGCGAGCACGGTTGCAGATACTGCGGCTCCAAGCCTCATCGGGGGCCTCCTGAGAGAGAGGATAGGTTCGCACGGGGAGCGTTTTCGAGCACTGCGTTCTCGGGGGGGAAGGCCGCGCGGCGCGGACGAGGAGCAATCGGGTAGTCGAAAGCATCGTGCGACCACGAGGGCGCACGGAGCCTTTCCTTCGGAGGAGCAACTCTCGCGCCAGAGGCCTCGGCGGCGCCCGCGAGAGGGCGTGTCCCACCTTTCCCCTGGCGAGCGCGCGGAACCACCCGCTCGCCGCTGAACGGTCGTTCGGCGCCTCCCTGAAGGCGGCGGCCCCATTTTCTCGGCCGATCCTGGGCGCAGGTCGGGTCGCCACCGGCGCATCGACGCCGGTTCGTCGCCCCGCTCGCGTCGCAACCGAGCCTGCTTTGGCCATGGTTCGCGTGGGTACGTAGGCCACAGGTAGCCGTCCGGCCCGCATCTGCATCCTGAAACAAACTGCACACCTCTGAAGGTTTTGCGTAGCCAGACGCCCCGTCGCGCCCACGCGTACGGCTCACCTCCCGGCGACGAGCCGACGGTTCTGGCGCCAGTCCTCGACGGTGATCGCCCAGCGGTCGTGGTCGCGCCATCGACCGGCGATCTTCAGGTAGCGCGGCGAGCGCCCCTCCAGCCGAAAGCCGAGCCTCTGCACGAGCCGCGCAGAGCGCTCGTTCTCCGGGATGATGTTGGCCTCCATACGATGCAGGCCGAGGGTCCGGAAGCCCACCGAGAGCACCAGACCCAAGCCCTCGTGCATGTACCCCGTGCCCGCGGTGGGGCCGAGCGCGTAGTAGCCGAGGTACGTGTTCTGGAACACGCCCCGGACCACGTCGTTCATGTTCACGTTGCCGACGATGCCGTGATCGTCGCGTCGACACACCAGGAACGACACGCGTGTGCCGCTCTCCAGCGACGCGAGGTGCGCGCGGAAGGCTTCGGGCGTCGCGGGTGGTGATACCCACGGTCGATGAAAGCGGCGGCTCTTCGCCACGAGCTCCAGGAACTCGTGGCGATCCGACCATTGGGGGTGACGCAGGTACGTGCGCCCTGCATGCGCGAGCGACGGCTGCACGGGCGACTTCGTCGTCGGGCGCCTTCGCTACTCGCCAACGGCGCGCAGGAGGTCGGCGTCGCTCTCGGCGTCGGCCACGTAGACCGCGGAGTGTCGCGGCACGCGCGTCGAGGTCGCCGCCTTCTTCTCGAGGCCCGCATGGAGCTTCGCGCCGGCGAGGATCGCCTCGCAGAGAGAGCCGTAGTCGATGCCGGCGTGGGCCGCGATCTTCGGGAGCAGCGAGGTCGGCGTCATGCCCGGGAGGGTGTTCACCTCGAGCACGTACTCGTTCTCGCCTTCGGTGACGAGGAGGTCGACGCGGCAGGGGCCGGCGCAGCCGAGGGCGCGGGCGGCACGCTCCGCGAGCTTCATGACGCCGTGCACGCGGGTGCTGGGGAGGCGCGGCGGGAGGATGTACTCGGTGGCACCGGCGGTGTACTTCGACGCGTAGTCGTAGAAGCCGCTCTTCGGCACCACCTCGATGGCGCCGAGGACGCGGCCGTCGAGCAGCCCCACGTGAATCTCGTGACCGGCGATGAAGCGCTCCACGAGGGCACACGGGTCGAGGCGCAGCGCTGCGGTGACGCCGCGCTCGAGCTCGGCAAAGTTCGTCGCCTTCGTGAGGCCGACGCTGGAGCCCTCGGATCGCGGCTTGACGATGGCGGGAAACCCGAAGCTCCCGTGAAGCTCTTCCAGGTCCGACGCTTCGTCCTCGGACACCGCGTAATACGGCGGCGTCGGCACGTTGTGCAGGCGGAACATCTCCTTGGCCTTCACCTTGTCCATGGCGAGCGCCGAAGAGAGGACGTTCGAGCCGGTGTAGGGGATGCCCAGGAGCTCCAGGAGCCCCTGCACGCAGCCATCTTCGCCGCCGCGCCCATGGAGCGCCAGGAACGCCACGTCGATGCGCGCCGCGCGAACGAGCTCGTCCACACCGGCGGTGTCGGGACCAAAGGCGATCTCCACCACGTCGTGACCACGCTCCCGGAGCGCATCCGCCACGCCCCGGCCCGTGCGCAACGACACGTCCCGCTCAGCGCTGAGGCCACCCATTAGAACTCCGACGCGATCACTCTTCATGGTCTTCACCTCTGCCTAATCCGAGAGCACCGTTCGTTCCAAGCTTGATCTCCCCGTTTTTTTCCGATCCACACGCCAAACCTCACCAAATCTCGGCAAATCGCGTGTCCGGGGCGACACACAAATCGACACGCCAACCGCGCCTTCCCACCGCTATACGGCCCCACCACGCCCGGCCAACTTTCCAGCAAACAAAGGCTCCAGGCTCCGGGCGCAACGCCCCCTCTCCTCCCCGCGAGCAAAGCAAGCGGCACTCTCCCCCGCGAGCAAAGCAAGCGGCACTCTCCCCCGCGAGCGAAGCAAGCGGCACTCTCCCCCGCGAGCGAAGCAAGCGGCGGCGCTCTCTCGAACCCTGCGCAATGCAGGTAGCCGAGGCGAATCGGGGTGAGACCGAGCCCCGGCAAGGAGGGTCGCGCGGAACGTACTTCCTGTACGTGAGCACGCCCGACGCAGCCCGGGCGAAGGTATCGCCCCGATTCGCCCGGCTACCTAGTCGAGCTCGACGAGGATGGCTGTGATGTTGTCTTTGCCGCCGCGGGAGTTGGCGAGGTCGATGAAGCCGCGCACCGCCATGGCGCCGCCGCGGCCGACGATCTCCGGAATATCCCCGTCGCGCAGGTAGCCGTGGAGGCCGTCGCTGCAGAGGAGGAAGCGGTCGCCGCTCTCGAGCTTCACGATGCCGGTGTCCACTTGCACGTAGTCGCGATTGCCCACCGCGCGGGTGATCACGTTCCGATGGGGCGAGCGTTTCGCCTCCTGTGGAGTGATGAGACCCTGCTTCAACTGCCACGCGATAAGCGTATGATCTTCCGTGAGTTGTTCGACGCTGTCGCCCCTCACGCGATAGATGCGGCTGTCGCCCACCTGCGCGGTGACGCCGTACTCGCCGAAGATGAGCATCGTGCTGAGCGTGGTGCCCATGCCGCTCTTGCCGCGGTCCATCTCGGCCATGGAGAAGACCATGTACGTGGCCGCCTGGATGGAGCTCTCCATGAGGCGACACGCCGCGAAGACGTCTTCTTCCTTGATGGGATCGAGCAGCGGATTGAGCTTGCCCACTCCGCTCTTCACCATGCCGTAGACGGTCTCGACGGCTTCCTGGCTGGCGATCTCGCCGGCCGCGTGGCCACCCATGCCGTCGCCCACGACGTACAGCCCGAGCTCGTCATCCATGAAGAATGCATCTTCATTCGACGTCCGCTTTTTGCCGACGTCGGACAAAGCCGAGCCCGTCCGACTGAGAAGATTCATGGGTCCGTTTTGGGTGCCGAAGCGCATCGAACGAGAGTTCCGAAGGATACAATAGTTTCTACGCCTATGTACCAGAACTTGGTTGGCTTTTTCGCAGCGCCCTCGTTTCTCTCCATGGCTTCACCTTTTCGCGGCGCCGGCGGGGCGGTCCACGGCGGAATCCGAGCTCTCCCCCGCGGCACAGGTAGCAGTGGCATCGGCCCCGGCGCATGTTGTAGGGTCCTTCCTCACGTACATGCGTGCCGCATTGGCTAGGAGGGGGAAGCTGGGTGTGTCGGACGTGGCGCTGGCGGCCTTCGTGCTGTCGGTGGTGGCGATGATGATCGTCCCCCTGCCCACGTGGCTCCTCGACATCCTCCTGGCGGCGAACCTCTCCATGGGCGTCGCCATCCTGCTGGTGGTGCTCTACGTGCCGGACGCGCTGGCCATCGCCACGTTTCCCACGCTCCTGCTCCTGACCACGCTGTTTCGGCTGGCCCTCAACGTGTCGTCGGCGCGGCTGATCCTGCTCCAGGCCAACGCCGGCGAGGTCATCTCTGCCTTCGGCAACTTCGTGGTCCGCGGCAACTACGTGGTGGGCGCGGTCATCTTCCTGATCCTGACGATCATCCAGTTCGTGGTCATCACGAAGGGCAGCGAGCGGGTGGCCGAGGTGGGCGCCCGTTTCGTCCTCGACGCGATGCCGGGCAAGCAGATGGCCATCGACGCCGAGCTCCGGAGCGGCGCCATCGATGGCAACGAGGCCCGCCGGCGGCGGCACAAGCTCTCCCGCGAGAGCCAGTTCTACGGCGCCATGGATGGCGCCATGAAGTTCGTGAAGGGCGACGTCATCGCGTCGGTCATCATCACGGTCATCAACATCATCGGCGGCCTCGCCATCGGCGTCCTGCAGAAGGACATGGCCGCCGGCACGGCGCTGAAGAAGTACGGCCTCCTCACCATCGGCGACGGCCTCGTCTCGCAGATTCCCGCGTTGGTGCTCTCCACCGCTGCGGGCATCCTCGTCACCCGCACCGCCAGCGAGGACGCCGACACGCCGCTCGGCCAGGAGCTGGGGCGACAGCTGCTCGGCACCCCCAAGGCCCTCACGGTGGCCTCGGTGTTCGTGGTGGCCCTCGGCCTCGTACCGGGGCTCCCTACGCTTCCGTTCCTGGTCATCGGTGTCGCGCTCTTCTTCGGCGCCCGCAGCCGCGCCAAGAAGCTCCACGAGGAGGGCGTGCGCGCCGCCGCCGAGCCGGTCACCACCGCCGCGCCGGGCCGCACCGGCCCCACGTTCCTGCCCATGGTCGTCCCCTGGTCGGTGGAGGTCAGCGAGGACCTCGCGCCGATCCTGGTGGCGGTGGGCGAGCGGCAGGGCCTCACGGTCCAGCTGGCGGAGCTTCGGGAGCGCCTCTTCGCCGAGCTCGGGGTTCCCCTCCCCGCCCCGCGCGTTCGCGTGGCGCCACTACCGCCGCGGCACGTGGCGCTCTCGCTCTTCGAGGTACCCACGCGGGTGCTGGTGCTCGAAGACGGCCTCACCGAGGAACAGATCTGCGAGCGCATCGTCGCCACCGCCTTCGACGTGCTGCGGACGCGAGCCGCGGACTTCCTCGGTCTCTCGGAGACCCAGCGGCTGCTCGACGAGCTCGAGCAGTTCGCCGGTGCAACGGTGCGCAACGTCGTTCCCAAGCCGGTCTCGGTCACGCTGCTGGTGGACGTGCTGCGCCGCCTCGTCGAGGAAGGGATCTCCATCCGCGACCTTCGCGGCATCCTGGAGAGCCTCTCGGTGCGCTCGGCCATCGACAAGGATCCACTGAACCTCACCGAGCTGGTCCGGGCCGATCTACGGCGCCCCATCACGTTCCGCCTCACCGGCGGAGGCGGCGTGCTCTCGGCGTTCACGATGCACCCGATGATCGAGGACACGATCCAAAGGGCCATCACCCGCACCCCGGCCGGCGCGTTCCTCTCCATCGCCCCCGAAGCCGGTCGCGACATCGTCACCGCCGTGCGCCGCGCCTTCGTCGCCGGTGGCGCGCCAGAGGCTCCGATTCTCCTCGTGCGCCCGGAGATCCGTCGCTTCGTGCGGCGCCTCCTGGAGACCGAGTTCCCCAAGCTCATCGTCGTGACCATCCACGAGCTCACCCCCGAGGTGAGCATCCGCCCCCAAGGCCAGGTCACCCTCGTCGGCCTCTGAGGCCAGCCGCATCGGTTCTCCGCGGTCATCTCGTTCGCGCCCCGGCCATCCGCATCGGTTTTCCGCTGTCATCCGTTCGACCGACTCGTTCGCGCCCGGGCGATCCGTATCTTCGACGCATGCGCACCATCGTCACCCTCCTTGCCGCCGCCGCAACGCTCGCCGCCGGCTGCAGCTCCTCCGAGTCCACCGGCAGCTCCAGCGGCGCCTCCGGCAGCGCCACCTCGCCCGATTGCACCTTCGTCACCGAAGCCGATCTCCAGGCAGCCCTCGGCGTCGCCACCACCCGCGTCCCCCGCGACCCCAGCAAAGGCGCAGGCAGCACCTGCAACGGCAACTTCGCCGTGGTCGACACCAAGACCCACATGGTCCTGCTCATCGAGCGTCTCGCGAGCCGCGCGCAGTTCGATCAGCCCGGCGATCTCATGACCACCGCCTACCCGGTCGAGGAGCGCCCCACCAACCTCGGCGCCGAAGCCAAGCTCTTCCTCACCGCCGACCCCGACAAGGGCGCCAAGGTACTCTGGCTCTGGAAGAACAACGCCGGCTACGAGATCGTGACCTTCTTCAAGCTCTCGAGCGACCCCACCCCCCAGCTCACCAAAGCCCAGCTCCTCACGCTAGGCCAAACCGTAGCCCCCCGCCTCTAGGCATCATCCAAGGCGCGAGCGAAGCGCTCCACCAACTCCCGCGAGCGAAGCAAGCGAACTCCCGCGAGCGAAGCAAGCGGCCCACCAACTCCCGCGAGCGAAGCAAGCGAACTCCCGCGAGCGAAGCGAGCGCCACACACTCTAACTTCCGCGAGCGAAGCGAGCGCGCCCTCCGACCTGCCACGAGGTGTGAAGCGCGGAAGGGAGCGAGCGAACGGCGCGCGGCTAGGGAGGGTCGCGCGGAACGTACTCCTGTACGTGAGCACGCCCGACCGACGCCCCGCGCCGTGCAGCCGCTCCCTTCCCGCTTCACCGTTGGCGGATCATTTTGGTGGGGACTAGCCCGAGCTTCATCACCATCTGCTTGGCTTCGCGCTCGAGCAGCGGGTGCACCTTCTTGGCGGAGACGAACATGGCGAGCAGCTGCGGGTTCAGGTCTGCCAGCTTGCGGAGCGCGCGGCCCACGCCCTTCATGTCGTTGAGGTGCGCGTAGGCGAAGGCTCGGGCGCGCCACATCTGGGCGCGGAGCTCCGCGTTGTCGGGGTCTTCGGGATTGAAGAGCTCGAGCGTGTCGATGGCCTTCTTCGCCTGACCGGTGCGGGCCCACGCTTCGGCGGCCACGGTGGCGAACATGGCGCGGAGCTTGGCCTCGCCCTGCTTGCTCAGATCGAGGGCGTCGACGAGCTTGCGGGCCTCCTGCGCCTCGCCAAGGGTCAGGTGAATCATGGCGCGCATGGCGCGGACCTGGGCGGCGATGGGCGCCATCTCCTTGTCGAGGTTGACGCTCTCGAGCGTGGCAAGGGCCTTGCGCGGGTCCTCCTGCATCTCGAGCTGGGCGCGCGCGAGCACCGCCTGGGAGTCGCCGGCCTTGAACTCCTTCTTCAAGCGCTCGACCGCTTCCTTGCGCCCCTCGGGCGTATCGGCGCCCTGGAGGATGGCGCCGATGGCCTGCTGCTTCTTCATCATCCGCTGCGCCCACACCATGACGCCCGCCACCACGACGGTGAGCACGCCGGAGATGTAGAGCGGGATGGACGTGTGGAAGAACGAGGAGAAGGCGCCGGCCACGATCCAGAGGAGCGCCAGCACGCCCACGATGCGAATGATGGTCTTCTTCGCGTCGAACGGCGGCTTCTGCGTGGCCGGGTCGGGCTTGCTCAGGTCGCGCAGCTCTTTTTGAATCTCTTCAGCGCTCTTTTTCTTTGCCACGGGCCATCGTGTAGCCCGCAGCCATTCCCCGCGCAACAGCGGCGTGTGAACGCCCTTGGAAGGCGCTCCGGAGGCCCCGGATCAGCTCTCGTCGTCCCCGGGCGGCTCCGGCTTGATGACCAGCGTGCGCGGGGCGGGCGGAATCGTGGGCGAAGAGCCGGGCCCGCCGGAGGGTGGCGGGCGGTTGGAGACCACCGGCGGCTCGGTGGCGAACTCCGGATCGGCGTCCTGGACCCGCTGCCGGAAGTGCGTGAACAGGCTCTGGGCCACCGACATGGCGGGCACCGCCAGGAGCGCGCCCACGGTGTGGAACAGGTGCTCGCCGAGGAGCAGCGAGAAGATGACCAGCACCGGGTGGATCTTGGCGGCGTCGCCCATGATCTTGGGGTTCAAGAAGTTCGCCTCGAGCTGGTGGATGGCGAGGATCCACACCAGCACGAACACGGCGGTGCCCACTCCTTGCGTCAGGCCGAGCGCCACCGCGGGAATGCTGCTCATGATCGACCCGAAGATGGGAATCAGCGAGAACACCGTGGCCACCAGTGCCAGCACCGGCCAGTACTTGAGCCCCACCAGCGCGAAGCCGATGGCGGAGAGCACGCCGTTCACCAGGCAGATCACCAGCTGGCCGCGCACCACGCCGGAGAGCCCGCGATCGATGCGCGAGAGGAGCTCGTCGAAGCTGCGCCGCTCGGCCGGGCGCACCAGGCTGCGAAAGAACGAAAGGACCCGCTCGCGCGTTAGCATGATGTAGGCCGCGAGCATCAACGTGAGCGAGAACACGAAGATGGTGCGCGTCACGCGGCGGATGATCTCCTGGCCGAACTTGGCCACTTCCAGCGCGTTTTTCTGTGCATAGTCCACGCTTCGCCGGGCTGCGTCGGCCACCAGACGGTTGACGTCGAAGGCCTTGGGCTTCTCCTCGTCTTGCGCCGCCTCCACCACGTAGCCGCCCCGGTGATCGGGCCTGAGCGAGACGCCCCCGCGCACCTCGATCTCCACCCCGCCGTCGGCGCCGTCGCGCGCCACGAACGCCGGTTCGTCGGGATCCTTGGGCTCCTTCACCTCGGTGGGCTCTTCCGGCCCCGCGCCCCACGAGGCGAGCTTCGCCTGCACCGCCGGAACCCACTTGCTCTGCACTTCCTTGCCGAGCGTGGGCAGCTCGCGTCGAAGCCCGCCGAGCTCCTGCGCCACCCGAGGCGCCGAGATGCGCACGAACGTGCCGAGGCTGCCCAGCACCACCAGGTACACG
>JABFRG010000079.1 GCA_013141295.1 Polyangiaceae bacterium | reverse complement strand
AGCCAGTCGGCGCGGCTCCGGGCCCGCGCCGCATCGGCCAGCGGCTCGAACGCCGCTCCGTCTTGCAAGCTGCGAAAGCCCTTGGCGATGGCGTCCGGGGTGAGCGACGAGATCCAGAGGCGGCGCACCGGCTTCTTCGAGCGCGCGGCCTCGTAAATGTACCGGAAGATGAGCTCGCCCTCGCGGCCCGCGTCGGTGGCGCACACCACGTCGCGAATCTCCCGAGAAACGAGCAACTTTCGCAGCACCTCGTACTGCGCCTTGGTCTCTTCGCCCACCACCAGTGGCCAGGCCTCCGGGAGCATCGGCAGGAGCTCCATGCGCCAGGTCTTCCACCGCGGGTCCACCTGCGCCGGCTCCGCCAGCGCCACCAGGTGCCCGATGGCCCAGCTCACCACGTGGGTATCGCTGCGGAAGAGCCCGGTACCCCGCTCGTTGGCGCCCAACACCGCGGCGATGTCCCGCGCCACACCCGGCTTCTCTGCAATCACGAGGGTACGCATCGACCGCGCGCATCCTTGCACACCGCGTGCCTTCGTGCGCGGCTCTCGATGCGAATCGTACATCCCCGAGGGGCAGCCACGAGCGTCGAAGCGTGTCGCGTGTCTCGGGCCAGAAGTGCCCGTCCTCGGACGGCTTGTGTCCCGGGCGCCGCCGGCCCTACGCTTGCCCGATGACGGCAACGCGTCGCGCCGCAACCTCGTGCCTCTTCTTGGTCGGTCTCGGCTGCAGCGGCGCGCCCGCGGCGCCGAGTCGCCCGGCGCCTTCCGCCAGCACCGCACCGACCGCGACGGTCGCGCCGATGCAACGAACGAGCGACGGTCACTGCACCCCGGAGCCCCGACCGGGGACCCCCTGCACCGCGGGCGAATCCTGGTGCGTGCTCGATTGGGGCAAGCCGGGTGGTCACAGCAGCGCGCTCTGGTGCCGCGGCGGCGTGTGGCACATCGAGGAAGAGGTCAACCTCCCTTGACCTTGTGGGCCCGCGACCTCCGCGCTATCGATCCACCATGCGCTACGCCTACAACCAGCAACCCGCGGGTCTCCGTATCGACCCGAAGTTCGCACTGGATGAATCGTACGAGGCCCTGCTGCGCGATATCGCGTGGGGCATGATCGTCCGCGGGGAGATCGAGACCAACGACTTTCTCGAGCGGCTCGACGAAGGGGAGCGCAATGGCCTGTCCGAAGAAGCACTATCGGAGATCTTCGCGTCTCTGGTGAGCGCGCGCCGTCGGCAGCAGAGCGCGTGGACCGAGGCGCAGACGAAGCCTCGCTTGACCACTGCGTTCGAGGAGCTCGAGGCGCAAGGCATTCTCTGTCGTCAGAACTTCTCGTGTTGTGGAGCCTGCGCCTCGGCCGAGATCTACGACGAGCGCGGCGAGTCTCGCAGCTGGCGCGGCTACGTCTGGTACCACATGCAAGACCTGGACGGCCTGCTCGAGCACGGCTCGACCCACGTGGGCTACGGCGCCTTTGCGGAGGCTTTCACCAACGAGGCGTCGTGGACCAGCCTCGAATCCGAGCAGCGCACGCGCATGTACCGGGACTGGACGGTGGGGCTCATGAAGGAAGTCGTCATTCCCACCCTCCAGCGGCACGGCGTGGGGGTCGATTGGAATGGCGATCTCGGGCGGCGCATCTGTCTGAACGACGTCGATTTCTACGCGCAGCTCCCGATGCCGTAGCGCCGACGCCTCACCGAGGAGGACGTGGGCGCCTTCCTGCCTTGGGCCACGCGCGCGCTTCGTCCGGCGGAAGCACGTTCGTGAAGACCTGATTCCGAAGATCCGCCACGAGCTTCGGTGGCGCCTTCGCGGCCCGTAGATCCCGGCGAAACAGGCAGCCCTCCCGAGCGAACAGGAGCGAGCCGTCGTGGTCCCAGTCGGCCCAGTCGAGTCGCCCGAGGTCCTCCGCTATCGGTTCAGTCTCGCGCCGCCGCGGAGCGCGGACCAGCCGATAGGCGTGGACCGTGAATGGCCCATTGACCTCTGCCATGCCCAGCGTGCTCCGCTCGAGCGTCACCTCTGTGCCTGTCGGCTGCGTCTTCGCGTACACCCAGGGTGGGGAATACACGTAGCGCATCTCGGGCGTGGCGATGCCGTCCTTGCCCTTCGACTTCAGACGCCACCCTTGCTGCGCGAGCTCGTTCTCTTCCTCCGGGTGGCGCTTTCGATAGTCGGTAATGTCGCCCACCACGAAGTCCGCTGGCATGCCCGCGTTGGCATTCAGCTCGGGCAGTACGTATCCGTAGTTGAGAATCAGCTTACGGTCGCTCTCGAAGAACCCGCCACCGCCCCAGGTGCTCCCCTCGGGCCAGAGGGCGAGCGCGGTGAAGAAGGGTGGGCGGCTCACCGCGGTGAAGGTGCCGAGCTTGGTCTTGAACTTGCCCGCGAAGTACACCACCAGCGATCCGTCCGGCGAGATGCCGCAGCGCTCGTCGTAGATGCGCCCGGAGAGCCACTGTCCGGGTGTGATCTCGTCGGTCGCGAGATCCCAGAGCAGCATGCGCACTTGCTTCGACGGTCCGCGACGGAGCACCACCGCAGTGCGCGCGGCTCGGGCCACCAGCGCGAAGATGCGGGTGGACGCTTCGGTCATCTTCGGCCGGACAGCGGATGGCATCCACCGGCAGACTTATCACGCGTAGCTCAGGGCAAGTAGCCTTGCAGCGTGGTGCGGCAGGTGGTGGCGTCGAGGTAGGGGTGGGGTGAGCCCTGCACGAAGTTCTCGTACAGCTCGGTGTGAATGGCCCAGCGTCCGTCCACCTTGCGCACCGAGGCGTAGGCGTAGCCCCGCTGGAGGTTCTTGGCGGCGCCTGCGTAGCCGCCCGCGCCGTCCGGCTCGAGCTGAACCGCTACCGCCGCGAGCGACGGGATGCACGGCGGCCGCGCGAGCACGAAGCGAGCCCCGGTGCCCTGCGGCGTGATGGTCACGTTGGCTGCTTGCAGATACGAGCGGGCGGCGGTCTCGACCGTTGCCGACGTGACCGGCACGTTCCCGGCGAAGGCCGGCGGCGCCGCTATCGGGGGCGCCTCGTCGGAGCTCACGGAGATGCGCACGTGCACGCCGGGATCACCGTTGGAGTCGGGCTGTCCGCTGCTTCCGAAGGCCACGATGGTATCCTGGGCCGACGGAGTCAGGTGCAGCGTGACCACGCTACCGGCCGCCAATCGCAAGCTGTTGCCGGAGGGGTTCCGGTAGAACTCGACGAGCTCGGCGCCGAACGGGTAGGTGCTGTGCCAGCGATCGGCGAGGGCGATACCCGCACCCAGTGGTCGGTCGGCCTCGACCCGCACGGTCACATGCTCGGTCGCATTGGCGTGGATGGCCACGGCGCTGAACGAGGTGGAGACGGTCGGCGAGGGCTTCCCGGGCTCGTAGCGGAATTCCCGCGACTCACCCACGTTGAGCGTTCCGAGAATGGTGTCTGGAGCCGCTCGCTTGGCCACGCGAAACGGCGCATGACCGCTCAGCGCGAGATCCAGCACCGGGAGCGCGGGCTCCTGGGGAAACTGCGTACCGCGCTTGGCATTGAACTTGGTCGTGAGCCCGGAGCTCGACTTGAACGTGATGCTTCGCGAGGTGTTGGTCCAGGTCCCCGTTTCGGTGGATGTCATGATCGGCCCGCACGACTTCACCTCGTAGGTGCCGTCGTCGGCGAGACGGAGCGAGCCGAACCGGATGCAGGTGGTCTTCGGCTCGAAGTACGAGCCCACCAGGCCCGCCTTGGTCATGGTCACCTTGGGCCCGGTGACGAGCGCGTCGTCGGCGAGCGAGTCTTCGTCCGGTTCGCCTTCCGCGCCGGAACAAGCGGAGAGCGAGAGCAGGGCCACGAGGGGGAACAAGCGCATGGGAGTCGTCCTGAGGTCGAGGGGTGTTCGACGTATTGACGGCGCTCTGCCCCATCCGTCACGAAATGCGCCGGGAGACCATGAATCATCCGGGCTATGATGCGGGCCTCCGTGATGCTGCGCGCCAGCAAGGTCGACCTGATCATCGACGACGACGAGGGCCTGACGTCGTTCTACGCTTCGTCCGCGCGTCCGCGTGGGCATCTCGCACTGACCCGGAGTGGCGCCGACGGTCACCTGCACTGCGAGCTGGACGACCAGGGGAACGGCTTTCGCTCGCGCACGCTGACGTATCGCCTCGATCAGCGAACCGTCGTCTTCACCGTGCGCGCACCCGAAGGGTTCGACCGCGCTCGGCTCGTGCGCGAGGTCGAGGTGCTACTCCCGCCACGCGCCAACCTCGAGAAGGTGCGGGCCTGTTTGCTGGCGCTCTTCGCTCCCGGCTGAACACTCACGGCGACTTGCTGGCCTCGCCGGTGTGACCGTACGCGCCGAGGTTGGCGCGGCCGCCGTTGGGCATGGGCTCTGCGTCCCCGGCTGCGGCGGGATCGGCCTTGTCGATGGCGGGGCTGGTCACCGGGTCCTTCACCCATGCGTCCCGGGCGAAGTGACCGGCGGTGGACTTCTCGTGGTAGTCGTTCCGCGCCTCGTCGACGAAGTGGATCTCCGCGGGCTCGAACACCCCCGCGGCGATGGTGCACTTGACTCCCCCGGCGCAGGTGCTCGGCGCGACGGCGTAGCGCACGTCGAGGGAGCAGGTGGGGTCGCCGAAGAGCGCTTCGTCGCCGTTCTTCCAGAAGATCGAATTGGTGAACGTGGCCTTGGAGTACGACTCCATGTACACGCCGCCACCGCGGGTCGCAGCGGCCGGTGCGCCGGTTTCGTCGTAGGCGTTGAACGCGACGGTGAGGTGGTCGGCGACGAGCGTGGAGCCTTCGGTCTTCCCGCCCAGGCCGTCCACGTAGATGGCGCCGCCGCGGGCCACGCCGTTCTCGCGATAGGCGCGGTTTCGATAGACCAGATCGTGCGACATGGTGACGCTCGCTCCGTCGTCCACGAAGACCGCGCCCCCCACGCTCGCGAGGTTGTCGGTGAATACGTTGTACGAGAGGTCGGCCTTCACCGGCTGTGCGCCGTTGCCGAACACGATGATGGCGCCGCCCCAGCCGTACCCCAGGCTTTTGCCGATCTCGTTGCTCCGGAAGGTGCTCCGCGTGATGACCGCGGATCGGGTACCGAGGTAGAGCGCGCCGCCGTGGTCGGCGTGTCCGATGTTGCGCTCGAAGACGCTGCCCTCGATGCGCACGGTGACATCGCCCACCGCAGCCACCGCTGCGCCCTTCGATGCCCGGTTGTTGCGAAATACGGAACCCGAGATCTTGGCGTGCACGCGATCGAACGACGCGCCGCCGCCTTCGGCGTCGACCTTGCCGTTGTCCGCGAATACGGCGTTCGCGATGGTGAAGGTGCCTTGCGTCGGGCCGCCGTCGCTCTCGGCCTGGAGCCCGCGCGAGCCCTTCTGGAGGGTGAGCCCGTCGAGCCCGAAGCTCTCCACGTCGGGCGGTGCCGTCACCACTGGCTTCGCGGCGTCCGCCGCCTCGATGACGGTCGCGCACGCGTCGGTTCGCGATGCGAAGCCGGCCGCGAATCCGCCGACGATGGTCAGGCTCTTGTTGGGCGCCACCAGGTTCTCTCGGTAGCTTCCCGCCGCGACCCAGATGATGCCTTTGGCGGGTGCGTTCTCCAGGGCCTTCGTCAACGAGCGGAACGGCGCCGCTTTGCTGCCGTCCTCGCTCCCGGTGCCTCGCGCGTCGACGTACGAAGTGGCGGCCGCAGTCGGCATGGCCAGGGCCGGACACTTCCCCTCGGCGGACGTCGGTCCGGCGCCGTCGGTTCCGGCGCTGGCGTCAGCGTTGCCGGCCGCAGCGCCTTCCGCGCCTTCCGCGGAGGCCGGAGCCTTGGGCAACACGCATCCCAGGAACGTGGTCGAAGCTGCCGCAATCACGAACAATACCGACGAGGCGCGCATGGTTGGTCGATCTCCCAACGGGAGATGCCGGCGCTCGCGGCAGGTCGCATACAAATGGAGCTCAGCCGCCCAGTTGCACCGCTTTTCGCACCCAGGTGTCGACCTCGGCGGCCTCCACGAGAAAGTCGGCGACGTCGGCCCGGGCGATGGAGCTCGGCACCTTGTTCGCGCCGGTCTCCTTCGCGTAGCGGTGCCGCGCCTCTCCGTCCGTGAGGCGCGTCGGGCGGGCGATGACCCACTCGAGGCCGCTCTCTTTTACCAGCTTCTCCTGGCGCTCGTGATCCTGGAACGGACCGCGCAGGACCAGGCCCACGATCAGTGTATTCAGCAAGAATCCGTTCTGCGCGCGACTCTCGCCCACACCGAAGGCGCTCAGCACCACGAGCCGCTGCACGCCTGCCGACTGCATGGCGCTCACCACCAGCGCCGTGCCCTGGGAAAAGTAGTTGGGGTTCTTGCGAAACCCGGAGATGCCCGAGGTCGAAGCCGTGACCAGCACCGCATCGTGGCCGGGCACCACCGCGTCCACCGAGGCCTTGTCGTGAAAGTCCCCTGCGACCCGGGTGAGGCTCGCGTGGCGCACGGTGAGCTTCTCCGGTGAGCGCGCGAAGGCCGTCACCCGATGACCCCGGTCCAGCGCCGCCTTCACCGCGAGCGCGCCCGTTCCCTGCGACGCGCCGACCACCAGGATGTTCATGACGCGACCATACCGTTCTTACGAAAGGAGCTCCAGGAGCGCTTGGGCCGCGGCCTTGGACGACGCCGGATTCTGCCCGGTGATCAGCCGCCCGTCGGTGATGGCCAGCACGCCCCAGTCGTCGACTTTCTCGTATTTGCCACCGAGCCGCACGAGCTCGTCCTGCACCAGGAACGGTACGACGTCGGTGAGCTTCACCGCCGCCTCTTCGCTGTTCGTGAAGCCGGTGACGCGTTTGCCGTCGACCAGGGCCTTGCCCTTGCTGCGTACGTGTCGGAGCACGCCCGGCGCATGGCACACCGCAGCCACCGGTTTGCCGGCCTCCACGAACGCTTCGATGAGCTTGATCGAGGCCTGGTCCTCGGCCAGATCCCATAGCGGGCCGTGACCGCCCGGATAGAAGACCGCGTCGAAGTCGCCGGCGCGAACCGTCGCCAGCGCGTGCGTCGAGCTCAGTGCCTTCTGCGCCGCCGGGTCGTCCTTGAAGCGCCGGGTATCGTCGGTCTGGCCGTCCGCTTCGTCGCTCTTCGGATCGAGTGGTGGCCTTCCGCCTTTGGGCGACGCCAGCGTGATCTCTGCGCCCGCGTCGAGGAACGTGTAGTACGGCGCCGCCAGCTCCTCGAGCCAGAAGCCGGTCTTCTTGCCGGTGTTGCCCAGCTGATCGTGCGAGGTGAGAACCATGAGAATCTTCATCGTCGTGCTCCGCTTTGGCCGCAGCGGTGCAAGTCGGGTGCCGTGGATGCGGCGCGTACTTCCGCGGTTTTCGCGCTCCGGGCTCCGGCAAATGCGCCTCCGCTGATGCGAAATGCCACGCACGTGGTGAGCGCGAAGGAGCGTGCCGCTCGAACGACATCGCCCCTTCCGCCGGTCGCCAGGTCTACTCGGTGACCGCCTGGCCGTCGTAGGCGTTTGCCGCGCGCCCGTTGACGATGGCGGCGCGGCGCAGGCCGTTCAAGATGTATCCGCGATGCCCATCGAGACGCGTCACGAGCCCGTGGTTGGGCACGCCGTCGGATCCATAGGTGCCGGCCGATACCACGCCGAGCACCGCCGGGCGCCAGATGGCGAAGCTGAGGTCGAACCAGCGCTGGTCGAACACGCCGGAGCCGGAGTCACCGCTGGTGGTGCTCTGACCGATGACGAAGTAGCCCGGGGGCGAGTCGAACGAGTTGGTGGGAGGCGACGAGTAGTCTTCGGTGACGCACGGCTTGGTGGCGTCGTCGGTGGCGCAGTCGAAAGGGATATCGCGCAGGATGCGCCGCTTGAAGTCGCCGCTGACGGTGGTGGTCGCGAACGTAGTCAGGTCGAGCACCTCCGAGATGACGCCGCGGCCCACCACCACGGTCTTGCGCGGAGGCGCATTCGCCACGTTGCGAAACAGCGAGACCGTGGCCGGCCGAGCCTCTGCAGCGGGGACCGCGGCGTCCAGCACCAGGAGGGCCAGATCGTCGGAGCACAGCGCGTTGCCCGCGGGAAACAGCTGCTCCTTCACGGTGTACCACTTGGGATTGCCGACCCGGGTGGAATCGCTGGTGGTGATGCGCAGGGTGGGGCCGAGCGCCGCCCCGAATCGTCCGTCGCAGAAGGCGGGACCCGCTTGGTCGATGGCGCTGACGCAGTGCCGCGCCGTGAGCACGAGATTGGGCGCGATGAGCGTACCCGAGCACCGCAGACGCGAGCAGGTTCCCTCGTTGGGCAGGCCCGGCGCCACCAGCGCGCCGGCGCAGATGCCGACATCGAACTTGTGCGCACTGTCGAGCTGACCATTGATCAGCGCGTCGTTGGTTTGCGTGGTCTCGCTCTCGGGCGTCGAGGCGCAGGCGGAAGCGAGCACCGAGCAAGCGGCAATCAGTGCCGTGATATGAAATCGTGTCATCGAATCTCTCCTTGTGAATGCTCTCTCGTGAGCATTCGTGAATGCGCTGGTGAGAGCGCGTTTGCCGCTGTGCAGGGCGCGTTCCAAATGGAAAGTCCGCAGCTCCGCAGTGGTGCGCGGCGCCGCACGGCAGCGGGCGGCAACAAGCGCTCGCCCCTTGCCGGCAACGTTCGGCCGGCGCGCTCTCTCGCTCACCGTGCGCTTTCTGCAGCGCGATGGCCAAGGCCCGCTATCGTGGAGGCATGCGCGCCCACCTCCAAAAACGACGAACCATGCCCATCACCGCGCTGTGGCTCGTGCTGTGGGTGCTGCCGCACGGGGCGTGC
>JABFRG010001078.1 GCA_013141295.1 Polyangiaceae bacterium | reverse complement strand
CGGCAGGGCAGGCGGTCCCGGCGCGCGATACGGCGTTCGCGCCCCGCGGCTCGGTGCAGCCCGCTTCGTACCTGCGGAGCGCGGTCCCCGAGCTCTCCATCGAGCCGCAGGGAGCGCCGGTATCGGCCAACCCTGCCTCCAGCGCCGCACCGCCCCCCAGCGCCGCGGCCAGCGCGGCCACCACGCCGGGCACTCCCCCACCGGGAGCCAAGAGCAGCTGCAGCATCGGCGGCGCCGATGGTGGCTCGCTGCTGGTCTTGGGGGCCGCGCTCGGTCTCCTCGGTCGCCGCCGGAACTCCCGACGGCGCAAGGTGTCGGAGAGCCCATGAAACGCACCACCCGCGCTCGCATCGCCCTCGCGCTCCCGCTCGCCCTCGCGGCCTTCTCCTTCGCCGGCTCGGCCCGCGCCTTTTGCGGTTTCTACGTGGGAGGTGCCGACAAGAAGCTGTTCAACAACGCCACCCAGGTGGCGTTGATGCGCGAAGGCACGCGAACCGTGCTCTCGATGCAGAACAACTACGAGGGCCCGCCCGAGAACTTCGCGATGGTGGTGCCGGTGCCGGTCGTGCTCCAGAAGGAGAACGTGAAGACCCTGCCGCGCGAGGTGTTCGACACCCTCGACGGCCTCACCGCGCCGCGCCTGGTGGAGTACTGGGAGCAGGATCCCTGCGCCCCGGGCATGCAGCAACCGGGCACCGCCATGGCGCGCAGCCTGGGCGCCGTGGGCTTCGGCATGGGCGGAGGCGGTAGGGGCTCGGCGGAGGAGTACAAGGTCACGGTGGAGGCCCACTTCGAGGTGGGCGAGTACGACATCGTCATTCTCAGCGCGAAAGACGCGTCCGGGCTCGAGGCCTGGCTGAAAGACCAGAAGTACAAGATCCCCGACGGGGCTCAGCCGTATCTAAAGCCCTACGTACAGGCGGGGAGCAAATTCTTCGTGGCCAAGGTGAACGCAGAGAAGGTGAAGTTCGAGAAGGGCATGGCCAAGCTCTCGCCGCTTCGCTTTCACTACGACTCCGACACCTTCAGCCTGCCTTTGCGCCTCGGCCTGGTGAACGCCAAGGACTCCCAAGACCTCATCGTCTACGTGCTCGGCAAGGGTCAGCGCTACGAGGCCACCAACTACGCGAACACCACCATTCCCACCAATCTCGACGTCACCGCCAAGACCAAGGACGAGTTCCCCTCGTTCTACGCAGCGCTCTTCGACGACACCGTCAAGAAGCACCCCAAGTCGGTGGTCACCGAGTACTCGTGGGACGCCGGCACCTGCGACCCCTGCCCCGGCCCCATGCTCACGCCCGGCGACATCAAGACCCTGGGCGAGGACGTGCTCCCCACCACCCCCGCCACGCCGAAGCTTTCGGCCCAGGCCACCGCCAACGACGTCACCGGCGCCTTCAAGCAGAGCGTCGTACAGCGTGTACTTTACACATACATGGCGGCGTTCCAGGAGTGCGAGGTCAAGAGCGCCAAGAGCGACGACACCCTCGACTTCAAGGTGGAGGTCGACAAGGGCGGTCGCGTCGCCGGCGTCACCCCCAAAGAGAGCAAGTCCAAGGACGAGACCGCCGCGGCCTGCCTCGCGGCCGCCACCAAGCGCATCGCCTTCCCGGCCAAGGACGGCACCACCTCGTTCACGCTGCATTTTGCCTTCAACGGTACCAGCTACGGCTACCGCCCTTCGGGCCCCTACGCCTACGTGGTGACGCGACTGCACGCACGCTACGACAAGGAGACGTTGGGCGAGGACATCGTGTTCCGCGCCGCCAAGCCCATCGAAGGTGGGCGCGAATTCACCACCGCGAACGGTGAGCTCTCCCACGACGCGAAGGCGAGCACCGCCAACAACTTCCAGGGGCGCTACGCGGTTCGCCACCCGTGGACCGGCCCCATCCTCTGCGAGAACCCGGGTCGCGGTCACTGGGGCGCGCGCACCGACGAGGACGACTACGCGGCCAGCAAGCCCACGCCGGTGAAGGACGTGGCCTTCGCCAAGCGCGACGTGGCGCTCGCCTCGTTCATCGCCACCGATGTCCCGAAGCCCGCATCGGCCTACGATGCTCCGCCCGCCGCGGGCACCTCCGCGCCCGCAGTTGCGCCGAGCAGCGCACCGGTCCCGGCCCCGCCGCCCAAGAAGGGCGGCTGCAGCACCGGTGGCGTTGGTGGCGGCAACTTCGCCCTTGGCGGCCTGGCGCTCACCGCGCTGGCCATCCTTCGCCTGCGTCGAAAGGACCGTTCATGAAGACCAAGAGCGCCGTCTTGCTGCTGGCGATGGCCGTCGGGTGCGCCTCTGCGGCCAAAGACGAGCGCTCGGCGGACGGCCTCCAGCCTCGTGTGAGTGCCCCCACGAGCGATCCGGCGAGCGCCGCAAGTCCACTCTCGCCGACGATCCTGCCGGTGGCGGGGGGTCAATTCGCGCACACCCAGTTTCGCGTGGTGAAGGGCGATCGCAAGGACGCCGGGTCCCGCGTCGCCGACGTGGAAGCGTGCGCGCAGTGCCACGCCGACGTGGCCGCGCAGTGGCGCACCAGCGCCCACGCGTTCGCCTCCTTCAACAACCCGGTGTACCGCACTTCGGTGCTGAAGTTCCGGGCCGAAGTGGGCAACGCCAAGAGCCAGTTCTGCGCCGGCTGCCACGACGTGTCGCTGCTGGTCGACAACGCCATGACCCAGGAGATCGATCCGAACGATCCTCGGGCCCACGCCGGCATCACGTGCAACACGTGCCACGGCGTGGCAAACGCGCGCCCGGACGGCAACGCCAGCTACGATCTCGACGTCAGCGATGTGCCCATCCCCAAGGATGGCGACACCGACAGCGTGCTCCGTCACCGGGCGCGAGTGGCCGCCACGCCGCTGCGCACGGCGTCGCTGTGCATCTCGTGCCATCGCTCCTTCTTGAACGACGACAGCGGCAACACGGCGCGCCACCTCATCGGCCAGGACGACGCCACCCCGTGGGCCCGGTCGGTCTACGCCGGCAGCCAGGGCGCGCGCGTGGACCAGGTGACCGACGAGAAAGACTGCCGCGCTTGCCACATGCCCAAGGAACCCTCGACCCAGGGCGACCCCGCGGCGAAGAACGGCAGCATCACGTCGCACCGCTTCCTCGGCGCGCACACCTGGCTCGCGGCCATGCGCGGTGATCCGGCGCAGCAGACCAAGGTGGAGCGGCTGCTCAAGAGCGCAGCGTCGCTGGACGTCGCCGCGGTGATTCGCGCCAATGGGAGCCGCAGCTACGGAGGCGCCGCGGCCATCGACGTCGCCGCCGGTGAGCATGTCGACTTCGACGTGGTCGTGAAGAACGAGCTGGTGGGCCATCGCTTCCCGGGTGGCGTCATGGACGCCGCCGACACCTGGCTCGACGTTCGCGTCTCCGATGCCGACGGCAACGTGCTGGCCGACGCCGGCACCAACCACGACAGGGACCCGAACGACGGCGCCCACACCTTCTCCTCGTACATGGCCGACGGCGACGGCAAGCGGCTGCTGGGGCGCGAGACCCACGGCTTCAAGGCCAACGTGTACAATGCAACGATTCCGCCGCGCGACGCGGTGGTGGTGCGCTACGGCTTCGACGTCCCGGCGCGACTGCCCAAGCTCCCGCTCTCGGTGAGCGTGAAGCTCCGGCACCGACCGCGGTCGCTGAATCTGCAAGACCTGGCGTGCAAGGAGTACCGGACCGATCGCGGGCACGCCTACGCCAAGGGCGGCCTGAAGAACGTCGCCAAGAACCTGGACCCGTGCAAACCGCAACCCATCGTGGACATCGCCGAGAGCGAGCTCCACCTGGGCGGAGGAGGTCCGGCCTCGTCGACGCGCGGCTTCGCCCGTGACTTCGCCCACGGCCAGGGCTTGTTGCGCGCGCTCCAGGAGCACGCCTGGGAGGCCCGCGAGCCCTTCGAGCGAGCACTCGCCGAAGCCCAGTCGCCGCGAGAGCAAGCCATGGCCATGGGCGGCCTGGCGCAGCTCGCCGCCCGCGAGGGCGCGAAGGACCTCACCTTCGAGTGGGCAACCAAGGCCGAAGCCCTGGTGCCCGGTCACCCGGCGCTGGCCCGGGCCCGCGCGCAGGTGCTCATGAGCCAGTGGAAGTGGTCCGAAGCCGCCGACCAGTATCGCCTGGCCGCCACTGCGAGCCCGCGCGACGACGGTCTCTTCGGCGAGCTCGCCATCGCGCTCGGCGGCAGCGGTCGGGCCCGAGAGGCGCTCGAAGCGACGCGCCCCGGCCTCCTGCTCCAGCCGCGCGACTGGGACCTACTGAGGGTTCAAGCCCTCTCCCTCGAAGCCATGGGTGTTGACGCCGACGCCGCGAAGGACGCGTTCCTGGCGGTGCGTCCCCCCGACGATGCCCCGGGAGTTCGCGGCAAATGCTCGAAGAACGTCGCCGGGTGCGCCAACGAGCGAAACCCGGTCCACACCCACCCGCTGCGACCGCGGCGCTAGCGTTGCGGCTGCGGCGCGCGTCACAAGACGTGCTAGCTTGAGTGAGTGTCTCGGCGCGCCTACCGTTTCGCATGCATCACGCTGCTGGCAACCGGAGGCTGTTCGCTCTTCGTCACTCTGGATGAGCTTACCGGCGGCGGCGCCCGGAGCGACGCCGGAGCCTCCTTCGATGCGACGGCTGCGAGCGACGCGGGGGTCCTCGGCCGCGACGACGCGCAAGACACGAAGACCGACGGCGGAGCCGACGCCGTCGCTCCTCCGGTGCCGTTCTGCAGCGCCTTCGATGCCGGCACCTTCTGCAGCGACTTCGACAACACCTTCCCCGCTCCCTGGGACACGCTTCAGCAGGTGAACGGCGCCACGCTGGGGCGGGGCGATGCAGCCGCGCTCTCGGCTCCATTCTCGCTCGTCGCCGACACCCGAACCGGCACCCACGCGGCGCTCTACAAGGACTTCGCCGGGGCGCACAGCACCGCCCTCGTGAACTTCGACATGCGCATCGAGGCGCGGCCCCCTGCCGCCGCCCGCTTCGCCGTGTTCACCATCCGCTTCGATCCGGACTCGCCGCGACTCCTGGTGCAGACCACCGCCACCTCCACCGTCATCACCCAGGAGACCGACCTCGCCGATGGCGGGCTCGACTCGGTCTCCACCACCGGCGGCGGCGTGGTGCCAGTCGACACCTGGGTGCACGTCACCTTCGCGGTCGATCTCTCCAAGCGAACGGCGTCGCTCGCCATCGACGGCACCAAGCGCGCGGCGCTGGGGCCCAGCGAAGCCAAGCAGCTGGGGTCGAACTTCGTGGCCGGCGTTCCGCGGATGCGCCTGGGCGCGTACTACACGTCCGACGCAAAGACGCGCTTCGACAATTTCACGCTGACGTTTCCGTAGGCCTGCGGGCGCTCTCTTCCGCGGTGCGGCCCAGCATGGCGGCGAGCTCCGGCGGCACCAGACCGTAGCCATCGGCTGCCGCGATGAGACCGGCGTTGGGCGATAGCTCCGTGAGGAATGCACGGGTGTATGGCGTGCTCTGGAGAGCCTGCGCCCGAAGCACCAGGCGAGGCATGCCCCGGGCGACCGCGTCCTTGGCCTCGCCGAGCGCGCCGATGTCGATGCAGGCGTCGTGAAGGGCCAGGAAGATGGGCGCCTCGTTGAGGAGGCTGGGCGAGCCACCGTCGAGCAGCCCCACCGCCTCGCGCGCGAGCTCGATGGCGCGGTCCGCGTCGCCGGAGCGACGCTCGGCCTCGGCCCAGAACCCGAGCGCCACCGGGAACACGTCGAGCATCTTGGTGGCGCGGTACGCCCCCGCCGCCAGACGTAGCAGCGAGCGCGCGGCCTCGGTGCCTCGCTGATCACGCAGGAGCTCGACGCCGCGATAGAACAGCACGCCGAGCGTCGCGCGGTCGTGGGGTACCCAGCTCCCCACCGCCGCGTCGTCGGCCATCTTGCGCGACTCCGAGAGCAGGGCGTCGTCGGCAGCGAGACCGCCGTAGGTGGCCGACCACCCGAGGAGGTTCATCTGCCCGTGGCGCACCACGCCTTGGGAGCCGAGCTCCTGGGCCAGGGCGATGCCGCGCAAGATGGCGTCGTGCGAATCAGCGCGCGCCCCCAGCGTGGTGAGCGCGAAGCCGACGTTGATCATCAGGGTTGCTTCGCGGGTGAGCAACTGGGCGTCGCGCGCCGCCCGCGCCGCTGCACGCCGTGCGTCGAGCGCTGCCGCGACCTCACCGCGCGCTTGGTACACCACCGCCAGCGTCTGCCAGGCGTCGACCGGCGCGTCGGCGATGGATTGTGTGCGGGATACATCGAGCAGCTCCTGGCACACGGCCTCGGCGCGGTTCAGCTCGCCCGCGAACGCAAGGCGCGCCGCCAGCGCGGCGCCGCTGCGCACCCACTCGTCGACCACCCCGAGCTCGTGCGCGCTGCGCATGACGCCTTCGAGGTTCGCCGCGGTGTCGGGGCCGCCGCCACAGGCGTCGTCGTAGCGAGAGCGGGCGCCGCGGGCCCGAACCTCGGTGGGTGCATCGTACACCGACCCCTCCATCTCCATGATGGCGGTGTCGCGCTCGGCGGCCCGGGCGTCGAGGCGGCTGTAGGCCTCGTCGAGGAGCTGCGCCCGGGCGAAGGTCATGGGCTTGTCCTGGGCGAAGGCCAGCGCGCGCTCGGCGAACGAGACCGCCTGCGGAAGCGAGTTGGCGGCCAGCGCGCGGCGCGCGGCGCGCTCCAGATACGTCGCGGCCTCCACGTGGGCGCCCCCGAGGTCCAGGTGCCGGGCCACGATGGCGTCGTCTTCGCCCATCTTGGCGAGCCATCGGCCGGCGCGCCCGTGGAGCTCCTTGAGCGCGTCCTCGGAGAGCGACGCGTAGGCCACGTCGCGCGTGAGCGCGTGCTTGAACGCCCACTCGCGCGCGCCGGCGAAGCGTGACGACGCTTGTTCGATGATGATCTCGGCCGAGGCCAGCGCCCGAAGATCCTGGGCCACGTTGGGCGCGCCCAGCTCGTCGAGGCCCACGTCCCAGCCGGTGAGGCCGAACACGCTCATGCGCCCTGCGGTCTCGCGGGCGCCCTCGTCGAGCGCGTCGAGCTGCACCTGGATGGCGGCCTCGATGGTGGCCGCGCTGGCGGCATCTCGCCCCTGCGCGGCCAGGCGCGCCAGCTCCTCGGCGAAGAGCGGAGAGCCTGCAGCCTGCACGGAAATGCTGTCCACGAGTCGATCGCCGGCTTCGCCCGAAGCGCGGGCACCGAGCATCGACTTGGCGATGGCGCGCACGCTGCGCTGCGAGAGCGGACGCAGCTCGACCCGCACGTGGTCGCGCCCGGCGAAGCGGCTCGACTGGTCGCGCCAGAAGGCCGGACGCATGGTGAGCAGCACGAACACCGGCTTGCCCTGGGCGCGGCCCAGCACGTGCTCGATCCAGGCGATGCTCTCGGTGTCGACCCACTGGGCGTCCTCCACCGCCAGGACCAGCGGCGAGGTGCGAGCGAAGCACAGGAGAAAATCGGTGAGCGCGATCCACAGCGCGTCGCGCGCGCCCCGCAGCTCTTCCGCCAGCGGTTCGTTGGCGGCCAACCGGGCCACCGCGCGGATCGCCGCCGGGGTAGCGCGGGCCACCCAGTCCGGCATGGTCCGGCCGATTTCTTCCTCGATCTCCTGCGAGCCCAGCGAGCGGGCGACGCCCAACAGCTCGCGGACGATCTCGGCGGCGACGCCCAGCGCATGCCCCTTGGCGAACGACTCGCCGCGCGACACGACGAGCCGTGGCTTGGTGGAGTGCGAGCCGGAGCGCGCCAGGAACTCGCGCGCCAGGCGCGTCTTGCCGAGCCCGCTGGCGCCGGTGACGCTGGCGAGGATCGGCACCTCGTCGTCGGCGGAGCGCTCGAAGGCCGCGAAGATCTGCGCGAGATCGGCCTCGCGGCCGACGAACGGAGCGCCGCCCACCGCGTCCGGGTTGCCGGAGGTCTCCTCGCCCACCACGGCGGTACCGTCGCTGCGGAGCTGGAACTGATAGCGACCGCGAAGGAGCTCGCTGGTGGTGGTGTCGACCAGGACCTGGCCCTTCTGTGCGTCGCGCGAGAGTGCCGCTGCGCGGTCGACCACCTCGCCGGTGGGCCGCGTCTTGTCGATGCGCGTGCGCCCGGTGGCAATGCCCACGCGCGCGCCGATCTTGGCCAGTCGCAGGCCGAGGTCGATGGCTTGCGCGGCCTCGTCGCCCAACGCCTTGCGCACGCCCAGGTGCGCCACGATGGCGTTGCCGCCGAGCTCCGTGGCATCGGCGCCACGGGTGCGCAGGTGCGAGAGAATGCGCTGCCGCGGCGTACCCTTGGGCACCTCCGTGGCGAGGATCGACGTCACCAGGCGCGAGCCCCCGATGGCGCCCGGCCGAATCGACTGCGTGAGCAGGATCGATCCCATGCTGGGCGGCGGCGTGTCGGCGTCCCGCGGCTCGAACGGCTGCTGCTGCGAAGGGGTCACGTCCTCGGCGATCTCGCGCAAGCCCTGGGCCACGATCTCCGCCGAAGACGGCCGGTCTTCCGGGTCGGCAGCGAGCATCCGCGCCAGGAGCTCGTCGAGCGCCGCCGGTACCTGCGGCGCGAACTCCGAGAGGCGCGGCGCCGGCGTGGTCACCAGGCGGGCCAGGATGGCCACCGGCGTGGGGCCCATGTGCGGCGGACGACCGGTGATCATCTCGAAGAGCGTCGCGCCCAGGGCGTAGATGTCGGCGCGCGCGTCGATCTCCCGATCGCCCCGCGCCTGCTCCGGGGCCATGTAGGCCGGCGTACCGATGATGGCGCCGGTGCGCGTGATCTTCGCGTCGTCGGCGGCGGCCACCCCGAAGTCCACCAGCTTCGCCGCGCCCGTGCTGGTGAGGAAG
>JABFRG010000557.1 GCA_013141295.1 Polyangiaceae bacterium | reverse complement strand
GGTCATCCCCGGCTCACCGGTCGCGCGCGGGCGAGCCTCGGCCGCGGTGCAGGTGCGCACGCCGCCGCCCGGCGCCGAAGCTCCGGCCCCGGCGATGCCACAGGACCTATCGCGTCTCTCGGTGCTGGTGCTCGATGACGAGCCGGACGCACGTGAGCTCCTGGCGTCGATGCTCGGCTTCCGCGGCGCCCGGGTTCGGGTTGCAAGCTCGGTCAAGGAGGCGCTCGCAGCCATCGCGGAGGAGCGTCCGGACGTGCTCGTCTCCGACATCGGTATGCCCCTCCAGGATGGTTACGATCTCATCGAGCGGCTGCGGGCGTTGCCCGCGGAGGAGGGGGGAGCTCTCCCGGCGGTGGCGCTCACCGCCTACGCCCGCACCGCCGACCGCACCCGCGCGCTTCTTGCCGGATTCAACGCGCATCTCACCAAGCCGGTGGAGATCGATCAGCTCGCCGCGGTCATCACGTCGATCGTCCCCGGCGCACGCCGCTGATTCAGCCGGACGCGGGACCGAAGCGCAGCGGGCCCACCGGCAAGCCGGCATTGGAGAGGAGCTCCGCCAGCTGCGACGACACCGTCTTGGTGCGCACCGAGATGCGATTCGGCTCGAGCGCGGCGAGGAGACGCGTGCGGGCTTCGTGCATGCGCCAGGCGATGGTGCCGCGGGAGCACTTCTGCACCACCGCGGCCTCCGCGTTGGAGAGCCCCTGGAGCGCCACCAGCACCACCGTCGTTCGCATCTCCACCGGCAACGAGTCGAGCGCATGGAGCAAGCGCGCGTAGGTTTGCCGGAGCTCGGCGGCCCTTCGGGGATCGCCGCCGGCGTCCACCGCGACGGCGCGCTCGAGACGGGGATCGTCGTCCTCGATGGACGACTCGCTGCGACGCACGCGGGCGCGGCGGGCATCGATGGCGCGGTTCACCGTGAGCCGGTACACCCAGGTGAAGAACTCGCTCCGTCCCTCGAACTGATCGAGGGTGCCGAAGGCGCGGATGAACACGTCCTGGGTGATGTCGTCGGCATCGCTCTCGGAGCTCGACAGGTGCAGCGCCAGGGCGAAGATGCGCTTGCGATACCGCCGCACGAGCTCGTCGAACGCCCGCGGATCACCCGCCTTGGCGCGCGACACGAGCAAGGTCGCCGTGGCGGCTTCCTTCTGAGCAGGCGTCATCATCGCAAAGTTAGACGTGCCACGACGGGCGTTGGTTTGGGAAAAAGCGTGTTGGCCTCTTCCTTGCCCGTGCAGTGTCACGAGAACGCCCGTGCCCCCCGTTCAGGTGGGCCCGGGTGAGGCGAAATTAGGCCTCGAGTTTCGCGCGCTTGGGGATGACGACCAGGCCACCTTCGGTGACGAAGAAGCGCTGGCGGTCGCGCTCCAGGTCGTAGCCGATCTCCATTCCCGACGGAATTTCCACGTCCTTGTCCACGATGCAGCGACGCAGCTTGGTGTGCCGGCCGATCTGCACCCGCTCGAAGAGGACGCTCTCTTCCACCTCGGAGAAGGAGTTGATGCGGCACCCGATGGACAGCACGCTCCGGTGGATACGCCCGCCGGAGATGATGCACCCGTGAGAGACCATGGAGTCGGTCGCGATACCGACGCGCGCCTGGGCCTCGTCGCGGAACACGAACTTGGCGGGCGGATCGTGGGTGTTGCCGGTGCGGATGGGCCAGCGCGGGTTGTAGAGGTTGAACTGCGGCAAGACCGCGATGAGGTCCATCTGCGCCTGCCAGTAGGCCTCGAGGGTTCCGATGTCGCGCCAGTAGCCGCGGCCGTAGTCCTCTTCGCCGGGCACCTCGTTGGTCATGAAGTCGTAGGCGTAAACCGGCAAGCCGGAGCGCACCAGCGAGGGCAGGATGTCGTGACCGAAGTCGTGCTTGGTGAGGGTGTCGTCGAGCTCGGCGTCCTTGCGCAGGGCATCGGAGAGCACCGGCGTCTCGAAGACGTAGTTCCCCATGCTGGCGAGGCACATGTCCGGGCGCCCGGGCATGGTCGGTGGATCTTGCACCTTTTCGTGGAAGGCCACGATGCGTCCGTCGCCGTCGATCTCGAGGACGCCGAAGGACGATGCCTCGTGGCGCGGCACCGGGATGGCCGCGATGGTGGCGACCGCACCCTTGGCTGCGTGGAAGTCGAGCATCTGACGGACGTCCATCTTGTAGACGTGGTCGCCCCCGAAGATGGCCACGCGATCCGGCTGATCGTCGTCGATGACGTGGTGGCACTGGAACACCGCGTCGGCCGAGCCCTTGTACCAGCTGGTCCCGGTACGCTGCTGGGCGGGGATGGCCTCGATGAAGTTGTCGAGGATGGGCGACAGGCGCCACATGCGCGCGATGTGCTCCTCGAGCGACGCGCTCTTGTACTGGGTGAGCACCTTGATGCGCGCCAGCCCCGAGTTGACGAAGTTCGAGAGCACGATGTCGATGATGCGATAGCGGCCACCGAAGGGAACGGCGGGCTTTGCGCGATCGACCGTGAGTGGGAAGAGGCGTTTCCCCTCGCCCCCGGCGAGGACCATGACGAGAACACGACTGGTGTCGATTGGACGAAGCATCGGCGCGGACCAGGATACGACGTCTCCATGCGGCGACGCACGAGAATGACGTGCTAACCTGCGCGAGCAGGATGACCCGAAGCGAGCCCGCGGAAGCACCCCCGACGTCCGCATCGAGCGGACCTATGCCGGAGACCGCGTTACCGTCGCGTGTCCTCGAGGTGGCGGCGGCGAACACTCGCGCAGGAATTGCAGGCGCCATGGCCACGGTGGTGGCGCGCCATGGGTCGGCGCCGGCCACGCCGGGCCAGAAGCTCTACGTCGCGGAGAACGGGAACGCCGTGGGGACCGTGGGGGGCGGCGCCATCGAGCGCGAGGTGCTCGCGGCATTGCGGGAGCTCTTGACGACGACGGACGCGCAGCCTTCGGTGCGCGAGTTTCGTCTGGGACCGGAGCTGGGCATGTGCTGCGGAGGTCGCGTGACCCTGTTCCTCGAGCCTCTGGTGGCGCCCACGTCGGTGCTCATCGTGGGGGCAGGGCACGTGGGCAGCGCGCTCTCGCCCATCCTCCGACGCCTGGGATTCGTGGTGCACCTCTGCGATGCGCGCGACGACCTGGGGCCGGCTCCGGCCGACGCGCCGCGGACCATCGGCGACTACGACGACATCGGCAAGGCTCTGCCGACCTCGTCTGCGGTGCTGGTGATGACGCACGATCACGTCCTCGATCAAGACGTCCTGGAGTGGGCGCTGCGGCGCGGGTTCGCGCTGGTGGGCGGCGTGGGCAGCCGGGCCAAGGCCCAGCGGGTTCGCGATCGTCTGGCCCACAAAGGATTCGCCGAGGCCGACGGTGCGCGGGTGCGCATGCCCATGGGCGTGGACGTGGGCGCACGTTTGCCCGACGAGATCGCCGTGGCCATCGCCGCCGAAATGGTCGCCTGGCGCCGGAAGTAGCGCGTCGCGTCGAGCGCCGGGCCTACGAAAAGGCGGCGGGTTCGGGTAGTGTAAGGCATGGATTCCCGCTTCTCCTTCACCCTCAACGGCGTCGTCGTCGACGTGGCCGGGGTATCGACCCACACTTCGCTCCTCACCTGGCTTCGGGACAACGGTCACACCGGGAGCAAAGAGGGCTGCGCCGAAGGCGATTGCGGTGCCTGCACGGTGGCCATCGTGGAGCGCAACGAGCGCGGCGAGACCACCTATCGCGCCATCAACAGCTGCATCGCGCTCCTGCCGATGCTCGCGGGCCGGGAGATCGTCACGGTGGAGGGGCTCGCCGGCAAGGACGCGCTGCACCCGGTGCAGCAGGCGATGGTGGAGTGCAACGGCTCGCAGTGCGGCTACTGCACGCCCGGCTTCGTGGTGTCGATGTTCGAGGGCTACTACCGAAAGGACCTGCACGGTCCCGCGGAGGTGGGCGACCAGCTCAACGGGAACCTGTGTCGCTGCACCGGGTACCGTCCCATTCGCGATGCCATGGAGCGCGCCCTCCGGGTGAAGAAGTCCGCGGCCGGCGACGATCTCTTCGACCTTCGCTTGCGCAAGCCCGCACCGGCCCTGGAAGCGCTCGGCTACGCGGCGCCGCAGACCACCACCGGCGCTCTGCAGCGCTTCTCGCGCCCCACCTCCTTGGCGACGCTCCTGGCGGAGAAGGCCGAAAACCCCGCGGCGGAGCTGGTGTGCGGCGCCACCGAGATCGGCGTGTACATCAACAAGCGCTTCAGCGAATACCCGGCGCTGATCTCCACCGAGGCGGTGGCCGAGCTCACGCGCATCGAGAAGACCGACGCGGCCTTCGTGGTGGGCGGGGCGGCGCCACTGACCGCCTTCGAAGAGGCCATCGGCGACGAGCTGCCCATGGTGAAGAAGATGCTGTGGGCGTTCGCCTCGCGGCAGATTCGCAACCGCGCCAGCTTGGCCGGCAACATCGTCACCGCCTCGCCCATCGGAGATACGCCTCCGCTCCTTTTGGCGCTGGACGCGACCGTGCAGATTGCATCGATCCGCGGCGCGCGCACCGTGCCCATCGCCGAGTTCTTCGTGGGCTATCGCAAGACGGTGCTGGCGCCCGACGAGGTGGTGGTCTCGGTCACCGTCCCCCGTCACAAGCCGCCCACGTCGGGCCGCCGGCTGGCCGACTCGTACAAAGTCTCGAAGCGGCGCGAGCTCGACATCAGCATCGTGGCCGCAGCCTTCGTGGTGGACCTCGACGACGCGGGGCGCGTGACCCACGCCCGCCTTGCGTACGGCGGCGTGGCGGCTACGCCGGCGCGGGCCCTGAAGACCGAGGCGTACCTGACTGGTCGCGCCTGGAACGACGAGACGCTGGCCGGGGCGTCGGCCTTGCTCCGGGAAGAGTTCGCGCCCATCGACGACGTGCGATCGGGCCGCGCGTATCGCGTGTCGCTCTGCGCGTCGCTCTTCGAGAAGTTCTACCGCGGCGTCACCAGCGAGTCGCAGGACCTCCCGCTCGGCTACCGGGAAGTGGGGCCGTGGTCCGAGACCGATGCGTCGCGCGCGCTCGCCCACGAGAGCGCCGTGGGTCACGTCACCGGCGCCGCGTGCTACGTCGACGACGTGGCGTCGCGTCGCCCGATGCTCTCGCTGTGGCCGGTGATGGCGCCCCACGCACACGCCAAGATCCTGCGCATCGATGCCTCGGAGGCACGGGCGCAGGCCGGCATCGCGCTGGTGCTCACCGCGGAAGACATTCCCGGCACCAACGACGTGGGCGCGATTCGTCACGACGAGCCGCTCTTGGCCAGCGTCGCCACCGGGGTTCAGTTCCACGGGCAGATGGTGGCGGTGGTGGTGGGCGAGAGCTACGACGCGTGTCGTCGCGCCGCCGCCAAGGTACAGGTGGACTACGCGCCGGAGCCGGCGGTCATCGGCCTTCGCGAGGCGCTGGCGAAGGAGAGCTTTCACACCACGCCCCACGTCATCGTCCGCGGCGACGTCGATGCGGCCCTGCGCGCGAGCCCGCATCGGCTCGAAGGCGAGCTCGAGATCGGCGGCCAGGAGCACTTCTACCTGGAAGCGCAGGCAGCCTATGCCGCGCCGGGCGACGACGGCGACGTGTTCGTCTCCTCGTCGACGCAGCACCCGTCGGAGATCCAGGCGGTGGTCTCGCACGTGCTCGCGATCCCGCGGAACAAGGTGGTGGTGGAGGCCCCGCGCATGGGCGGCGGCTTCGGCGGCAAGGAGACCCAAGGGAACGCCTTCGCGGCGCTGGTGGCCCTGGCAGCGATGCGGACCGGAAAGCCGGTGCGCGTCCAGCTCGATCGCGATCTCGACATGGCGCTCACCGGCAAGCGCCACCCGTTCCTCTTCCGCTACGCGGCCGGCTACGACGACCAGGGGCACCTGCTGGCGCTCCGCGCGCACGTATGGAACGACGGCGGCTACGCCCTCGACCTCTCGGAGTCCATCTGCGATCGCGCGCTCTTCCACCTCGACAACGCGTACTACGTGCCGGCCTCGCGCTACGAAGGGCGCGTCGCCAAGACCCACGTGGTGAGCCATACCGCCTTCCGCGGCTTCGGCGGGCCGCAGGGCATGGCGTGCATGGAAGACGTGCTCGATCGCATTGCCCGCGCGCTGGGTGTCTCGCCCGAGGTGGTGCGCGAGCGGAACCTCTACCGGGGCACCGGCGAGAGCAACACCACGCACTACGGTCAGGCGCTGGACGACAACCGCATCCAGAAGATCTGGTCGACGCTCAAGGCCAGCGCTTCGCTCGAGGAGCGGCGCGCGGAGCTCGCCGCGTACAACGCCAAGAGCCCGCACATCAAGCGCGGCATCGCCATGACGCCGGTCAAATTCGGCATCTCCTTCACCGCCACCCACCTGAACCAAGCGGGCGCGCTGGTGCACGTGTACCGCGACGGCACGGTGCAGGTGAGCCACGGCGGTACCGAGATGGGGCAGGGCCTCTACACGAAGATCCTCGGCATCGCGATGCGTGAGCTCGGGCTCCCGCGGAGCGCGGTGCGGGTCATGAAGACCGTCACCGACAAGGTGCCGAACACATCGGCCACCGCGGCTTCTGCGGGCTCCGATCTCAACGGTCAGGCGGTGCGCGACGCGTGCGTGCAGATTCGCGAGCGGGTCACGCCGGTGGCCCGTGCGCTCCTCGAAGAGCTGCTCGGGAGCTCCGTCGACCAGATCGTCTTCGAGGGCGGCGGCGCCAAGGATCCGAAGCGGCCCGAGGTCGTGGTGCCCTTCGACGCCATCGCCGAGAAGGCGTACTTCTCGCAGGTCGCGCTCTCCGCCACCGGGTTCTACCGGACGCCGGGCATCGGCTACAATCGCAAGACCGGAAAGGGAAAGCCGTTCCACTACTTCGCCTACGGCGCCGCGGTGGCCGAAGTGGAAGTGGACGGGCTCTCGGGGATGAAGCGCGTGCGCCGGGTCGACGTACTGCACGACGTGGGCGACTCCCTGAACCCCGGCGTCGACCGGGGGCAGATCGAGGGCGCGTTCGTCCAAGGCATGGGGTGGCTCACCGGCGAAGAGCTGAAGTGGGACCCGAAGGGGCGCCTCCTCTCGCATTCCGCGAGCACCTACCAGATCCCGAGCATCGGCGACGCGCCCGAGGACTTCCGCATCGCGCTCCTGGGCGACGCCACGCAGACCGGCGTCATCCACGGGAGCAAGGCCGTGGGCGAGCCGCCGCTCATGCTGGCCTTCTCGGTGCGCGAGGCCATCAGGGACGCCATCGCCGCGTTCGGCGCGCCGGGCGGTGACGTGCTCCTCCCGTCGCCGGCCACCCACGAGGCGATCTTCGCCACCATCCAGCGCAGGATGCACCCATGAGCGCGGGCGCGGCGCGACTCGCACTGGCGACCGCAGTCTTGGCCGGATGCTCCTACGTGGGGCACCGTGGCGCGCCCAGCGCACAGGCATCGGCCACGTCCACCGCATCCCTTCCGCCGCCCACCGATCGCATGCCTTCGGGTCACCCGGCCACGGCGCCTGCGAGTGAGCCGCCCGCCACCTGGAGCACGCGAAGCTGGGACGCTCCGGTCGGCGCCGAGCCTCCCGCGCTGTTCCCCCTGACCGACGGTGACTGCGGCAACCTCGAGGCGTGGTCCTTGGCCGACGGGCCGCTGGTGACCTACGGCGACCGCTACGATTCGTCGGGGAGCGGGCAGGTGCATCTTGCACGGGTGCAGAATGCAGGCATCGACCCCTCCGGTGCCTTCGACCTCGGGTTCGAGCCCACGGCGGGCGACGCCGGCGCCTCGCCCGGCGGGAGTGTTCTCGCGGTGGGCGGCGACGGTGCCTCGGGAACGTGGGTCCTCTCGGAGTACGCGGGGCGCACCATCTCCCGGGTCTCGCTGCGGGTTCGTCGCAACGACGCCTGGGAGACGCTCCTGGCGCCGAATATGGCCCGCCACGATGCCAGCGCCTACGGTAGCGACGGCGTCGTGTTCGTCGAGAGCGGCTCCGGCGGAGGCGGAAGCAAGGTCCGGGCGGTGCGCGCCTCCGGGGTGGAGACGATGCTGCCCGAGCTCCTCCTGGCGAACGCGGATTTCGTCCGCGTGCGCGGCTGGTCCGGTGGCCTGGCCGCCCTCTCGCGCAGCGCCGTCGGCACCGCGCTTCGCGTCTTCGACGGCTCGGCCCTTCGCACCATCAAGTTGCCGCCCGGTGAAGCTCTGTACGAGGTGTTCGCGCTGGCCCCCGACGCCATCTTCGCCAGCTCGCGGGCCGGGCTCTGGCGGGTGGTGGGCGATGCGCTGGTGCTCACCAAGCTGGCGGCCGATCCGCAGAGCTCGGTGGAGGACGTGGTGCGCTCTCCCGCCGGCGACGTGTGGGCCATTCGTACCGACGGCATTCGCATCCAGCGGCGTGACGGCACCGTCGAATCGCGGCCGCTGGCCGAGCCGTTCCCCCAGACGAAGGGGATGCTCGCCCTCCTCGGCGGCAAGACCGAGACCCGCGAGGAGCCGAGCCACGTCGTGGCCGGTGTGGACAGCGACGATCCCTGGACGGTGGGCGAGAGTGGCAAGCTCTATCACCTGGTGGACGGCGCTTGGAAAGCGGTACCGCTGCCGCGTCCGCCCTTCTTCGCGGAGGCCTCGTATCACGCGGCGCGCGTGATGGTGGCGGGCAAAGGCGATGCGTTCATCGTCGCCACGTCGTCGGCGATTCCCCCGGGAGGCAAGGTGCCGGCGACCTTCCACGCGCTCCTGCGTACGCGCCGGCCGGCGCAGACCTTTCGCTGCGACGAGCGAACCAGCGTGGCTCCGCGCGACCCCGCGAAGGCCCCGCGCGCCACGTCGGCGCACGGGTTTCGCTCGTGGCCACCGGCCGCCACCGAGAC
>JABFRG010001177.1 GCA_013141295.1 Polyangiaceae bacterium | reverse complement strand
CAACGTGCACGCCGTAAGTGGCACGCTCGACGCCGAGACCCAGAGGCGCATACCGTGAGGGTATCACGGATGAGCTGAACGGCGTGGAGCGCGCCAGTGCCTCGAAGAATGAGGGACCCCCTCTGCCACTTCGTCGCAGAGAGCGCCGGAGAGAGGAGCCGGACACGCGAAATGCGGCGAGGCGTGGGAGGGATCGCCTCGCCACGCCTCGAGTCGCTCGGACGCGATCAGAACGTGAGGTTGAAGACCGGCACGCGGACTTCCGTTTCCTGGCGCATGCCGAACTGGCGACGCTCGGCGACGGTGAAGACCGGCGTGACCACGGGCATGGGAACGCCGAGGCGAACGGTGCCGGGTCGCACGTCCATGAGCCCCTGGGGCGCGGGCGTGGGCGCTGCGGCCGGCGGGGTGGCGGGAGCCGTTGCCGGAGCCTTGGCGGGATCGTTCGCCGGCGTGGGCGCGGCGGAGCCACCGGGGGTACCGGGGTCGGCCTTGGGCTCGTTGGTCGGCGCCTTGTCTTCGGTGGCGCCCTCGGTGGGCACGTACCGGGTGGCGTTGAGCGTGAGCACGAGGGTCGGGATCACGAGCGCGAGACCGCCGGCCAGCATGAAGAGCGGGGCCTTGCCGTCGGTGACGGCTTGCTCGATGAAGTATCCGCCGATGCCGCCGCCGATGGCGCCAACGCCACCGCCGACCGCGTAGGCCCACCAGGGCTTCACGCCGATGAGGGCCTCGGTGATCATCACGGCTTCGGCGCCGATGAGCGCACCACCCACGACGCCCTTGGCGGTGGGCTTGACGATTTCTTGCGCCGAAGCGACGCCCTCGCTGAGTGCGAAGCTAGCGCCTACCGTGGCAGCCGCGAGCGCGGCAAGTTTCCAAGTTTTTACAGAGTGCGTCATGACCCCTCGTGGGAATGGCCGTGTAGACGTTAGTGGCAGGAGGCTACCACGGTGTTCATGGCAATGGCGAGCCCTCATCCCACACCCGGCCGAGCCCCCCGAATGGGCTGCTTTCGCCGCGGAATTGCAGTAGGTTTTCTGCGTGAGCGATTCCCCCAGCAGCCCCCTCGAGGTGCCGCGCGTATGGGAGCGCCGCGCTCTCGGGTCGGCGGTTCGCGCAACCCTGGTGGTGGCGGTGCTGGCCGGCGCGGGGGCCACCATCCGCACGCTGCCGCTCTTTTGGGGGGCCCAGGCCGACGCACGGGTTGCGCTGCCGTTCGCCCGCAGCTTGCTCATCGTGGCCCTGGAGATCGCCATCCTGGTGGGGTGGCCGGCGGGGTGGGCCTTCGCGGCGCACGGTCTGGTGGAGCGCGGCGAGGCGCGGGTGTACGGCGCCCTGGGCGAAGGTCCGCGGGCACTGGCTCGGCGACTCTGGCCCCAGGCTGCGGCGTTCGCCGGCGCCCTCGCCATCATCTCGCTCCTCGGTGGACGTGACGCGGCGGCCCCCGGTCGCGTGGTGAACGAGCTCATCGCCAATGGTCGCATCGCCTGCTTGGCCAGCGGCAAGCCCACGGCGGTGCCGGTGCCGTTCGTCTCCGCGTCGTGGCTCTGCGGCCCGGGGTTTCCGCCGCGCCTCGTGGGAAAGGCGCCGGTGGGCGGCGTTGTGTACCTCGCGCACCGGGTGGAGCTCTCCGGTGATCTCCGCACGTTGGAGCTGGAGGACGCGCACTTCACCGTGAAGAACGTGGAGCTCTCCGTGGGTCAGCTCACCTTGCGCGGGCTCCCGGCGTACCTGCGTGCATCGTCGGTACCGGCGAGCTTTCGCGCGCTGGCGTTGGTACTGGGCGCCCTCGTGTCGGCGCTGGCTTCGGTGCTCTTCACGTTCCGGCGCGCGCCGCGTCATTCGCTCATCGCGGTGGCAGTGGGAGCCAGCGGACCGCTGGCGGCGCTGGGGGTGCTTCGACTCCTGGAGCAGCTCCCCCGAGGACCTGCGTTCGCGCTCTTTCTCCTGGTGCCCGCCGCGGCCGGGGGCGCAACCGCTCTCGCGGGTGTAATCTTGTCACGCTTGCGGTGGAGCCGGCGCGCTGGTACCTCTTAGGGAGTTCGAAGTCGTTCGTTTTTCCGTAATAGAACCGAGAAGAGAGGCCGCGTCATGGGCAGCATCGGATGGACCGAAATCCTGGTCATTGCACTGATCGCAGTACTCCTGTTCGGAGCTGGTCGTATCGCCGACATCGGGAAGGGCTTGGGCCAAGGCATCAAGAACTTCAAGGAAGGCATCAAGGACGCCGGCGATAGCGACGACGAAGAGGAAGACGAGAAGCCGGCCAAGAAGAAGGTCGCCGCCAAGTCCTCCGACAAGACCGAGAAGAAGGTCGAGAAGAAGGAAAAGGTCGAGGTCAAGGAAGAGGCCACCGAAGAGGAGGCCTGAGCTCGGTCCTGCGCGCGCTGTAACGACGCGCGCGCAGTCTTCTGTTTCGCCTGTGTTTCGTGCGGTGCCAAGTCGCCGAAACCTTCGCGTCCACGCACGCATCCTTTGACGAGCGCCCCATCGTTCGTGCATCGTGCGGACCGAGAGGTTTTTCGATGTCTTCCGCGTTGGCCGCACGTCTTTCGGTGGTCGCTCCCAGCGTTACCCTCGCGATGAACGCGAAGGCCGCAGAGCTTCGCAGCAAGGGGGTCGACGTGGTGGCCTTCGGGGTCGGCGAGCCGGACTTCGATCCGCCGCGTTTCGTGCTCGATGCGGCCAAGCGCGCCATCGACGAGGGCGCCTCCAAGTACACCGCGGTGACCGGCATTCCGGCGCTCAAGAAGGCCATCTGCGCCTCCACCGAGCGACGCCGCGGCTACGCGCCCAAGCCCGAAGAAGTATGCGTCTCGGTGGGCGCCAAGCACGCGCTCTTCAACGTGGGGCTCGCGCTCTACGAGCCGGGCGACGAGGTCATCATCCCGGCGCCGTACTGGGTGAGCTACCCGGAGCAGGTGCGCATGCTGGGCGCCGAGCCGGTCATCGTCGAGACGCGCGAAACCGAAGGCTTTCGCATGACCCCCGAGGCCTTCGCCAAGGCGCTCACGCCGAAGACCAAAGCCGTCATCCTCTGCAGCCCGTCGAACCCCACCGGGTCGGCTTACTCGAAGGACGAATGGTCGGCGCTGCTCGAGGTGTTCGCCAAGCACGACGCGTGGCTGGTGGTCGACGAGATCTACGCCGACCTCCTCTACGTCGGAACGCACACCTCGCCGCCGGCGCTGCGCCCCGATCTGCGCGACCGCATGGTGATGATCGACGGCGTCTCCAAGTCGTACGCCATGACCGGCTGGCGCATCGGCTGGAGCATCGCGCCGGCGCGCGTGAGCAAGGCCATCGACATGGTGCAGGGGCAGAGCACCACCAACGCCACCGCCGTGGCGCAGTACGCCGCCCTCGCCGCCCTCGAGGGCCCGCAAGACGAAGTGAAAGTGATGCGCGACGCCTTCGAGAAGCGCCGCGCCGTCATGGTCGAGGGGCTCAACTCGCTCCCCGGCGTCACCTGCCGCACGCCCGAGGGCGCCTTCTACGCCTTCGCCGAATGCAGCGGCCTCTACGGTATCCCGTTCCGCGGCAGCACGCTCAAGACCGACGAGGACATCGCCTTCTGGCTCCTCGAAGAAGCGCACGTTGCGTCGGTGCCCGGCGGAGCCTTCGGCGCCCCCGGCTACGTTCGCTTCAGCTACGCCACGAGTGAAGAGCGCATCAAGCTCGGCATCGAGAACATCCGCGCCGCCATCGCCCGCGGCAGGAGTTAGAGAGGCGCGTGTCACCCCTCCCGCTTGCGGGAGGCCAGGGGGAGGGGACGGAGCTCGGCCTTGCGTCTGCGAGCGTATTTCTTCGAGGTACGTCCGCGTGCGTGAGCGCTCGAGGTGACCACGAGAAGGAGCACGAGAATGCTTCGGGCTCGAGCTCGGAGGAGAGTTGTGCGCGGGTAGCTCGAAGAAGCACTGGGTCATCCCGAGTCTTCACGCGCGGAGCGCACCAGTATCTCGAAGAAACACGCAGTCATCCCGAGCGAAGCGAGGGACCCCCTCTGCCACTTCGTCGCAGATCCGAGGGGCCCCCTCGCTGTGCTTCGGGGTGACCGCGAAAGGGAACGGAGTGGTTAGCGGGCCGGTTTCTTAGGAACGCAGTGAGGGCCCCTCCGCCACTTCGGTGCGGAGCTCGGGCTGGAGCCTTGCGCCCAGCGCCTGCAGCGTCCCGCAAACGCGGCTACGCACGACACCGCTGTCGCGAGGTTGTTGCTTCCGAGCGACAGGCGCCGAAGGTGCGCGGGAGAAAAGCGTCGAGGTTTCGTGGGCGCCGTGCGGCGCGTTGCCTGGTGAAGCGATTGCACGTCTCCGGCGACGATCCGAAAAACGTATGAACATCAACGAACGGAGACATCCCTGAATATTCCCGCGGCCTGGTCCGTCGAACGTCGACAGACCAGCGCTCGTCCGCCTGGCCGGGCGGGTCGTTTACGACACACACACGTAGCTACGCGCAGCGCGACCGGTCAAAAAGGTTGCCCTGGGCGCACCATTCGTTGAATCTTACGAATCGATTTCCCCCCGCCACAGTGCCGGGGCGACGCGAAGCACGCAACTTTACGAGGAGAGGCATCTGATGAACTTCAAGTACTTGGTCGGGGCAGCAGCGGTAGTGGTGGGCATGCCCATGCTCGTCAACGGGTGTTCTTCGGATCCCTTGGGCGCTCTGTGCTGCAAGGACTTCACCGTCGGCGCCGACATGACCAACGTCGACTTCGGTGTCGATGCGTCCGTGAAGGGTCAGTTCGCAGCGCTGGCGCAGGCCTCCGGTGACCTTTCCGGCGCCGCCAGCGACATGCTCACCGAGGTCGGCAACTCCTGCCGCGCCATCGCCATCGACCTCGGTGCAACCGACGCCGAGCAGAGCGCAGCCGAAGCCAAGGATGCACAGGCATCGGTCGGCGAGTGGTGCAGCCTCGCTTCGGCGAAGATCACCGCGTCGCTCGGTGGCGTGAAGCTCACCATCAAGGCCGAGGCACCCAAGTGCGAGGCCTCGTTCAAGGCGGAAGCCAGCTGCCAGGGTAGCTGCTCCGTCGACGGCAAGTGCGACGTCAACGCAACGCCCCCCACCTGCGAGGGCGGCAAGCTCGAGGTCTCTTGCTCCGGCAAGTGCGACGTCACCGCGACGGCGCCGAAGATCTCCTGCAAGGGCTCCTGCACCGGCAAGTGCGAAGGCTCCTGCGTCGCCCAGGGCGGCGTGCAGTGCAACGGCACCTGCGAAGGCACCTGCACCGGCAACACCGCGGCTGGCACCGCCAGCGGCAAGTGCGAAGGCACCTGCAACGGCAAGTGCTCGGTCACCGCGCCCGGCGTCCAGTGCACCGGTCAGTGCGACGGCCAGTGCGACGCTGCCTGCGAAGCGACCCCCGGCTCCGCCAGCGTCCAGTGCGACGGCTCCTGCAGCGCCAAGGCGACCCCCATCAGCTGCAAGGGCGGCACCCTCAAGGCTTCTTGCCAGGTCGACGCCAAGTGCGACGCGAACTGCAAGGCGAGCGCCCAGGCGAAGGCCGAGTGCACTCCCGGCCAGCTCACCATCGACGGCACGGGCGGCGACAAGATCCAGGCGGTCATCGACACCCTCAAGCTGAACCTCCCCCGCCTCCTCCTCGCCATCAAGGTCCGCGGCGAAGCGGTCGTGAACGCCACCGGCAGCATCAGCGGTAGCCTCAACGTCATCGTCGACCCGGGCAAGCTCGGCGTGAAGGGCTCGGCCTGCCTCGTGTCCATCGGCGAAGCCCTCGTGCAAGCGACCGGCAACGCCAAGGTCGCCGTCGAAGGCGGCGGCAAGGTCACGGCTTCGGCCGGCGTGAACTGACCCCAAGGTCCGTTTCGTAACCAAGACGGCGCGCTCGCAAGGGCGCGCCGTTTCGCTTTTGTGCGCTATCGCGCGAGCAGCTGCGCGCGGAGCTCGTCGATGGGACCGCCAGCGAGCTTCGCGAGTGCGCTCCACCGCAACACACCACGTTGCTGTCCCGCGCCCGCAAACGAGAGTTGACGCTCCAGCCAGCCGGCGAGCCGCTCGGCCCCTTCGTCGCCCCGCGCGTGAAGCCAAGCGATGGACCGTTCCAAAGACTGCCGGTATTCGTCCACCACGAGGTGATCGTCGTCCACCGGCCACGTAACCTCGTCGAGGTCGAGGTCGCGAAACTCGACCCAGGAAAACTTTGCATTCGAGAAGTCCACGTTCCTCATCTCGTTGGAACCAAACCTGGCGGCGTCCACGAGATTGGTAGTCTTCTGAAATGAGATATCGGAGAGCGTCCCGGCGAAGGTGCAGTTCGAAAACTGCGTTCCCTCGAATTGAACGCCCTTCAGCCCGTCGAATTTGCATCCATCCACCTTCGCCACGAACCAAACGCTGTGGCCCATCTTGGCCCGGGAGAAGTCAACGTTCTCGAACGTGTTGATGCCCAGGTCACCGGCGGTTCCCAAGGCGGCCTCCCGTAGGCTGGCCTCCACGAAGCTGGTGTTCTTCACCTGCGTTCCCCACATACGCATACTGTCTAGACGTGCCTTGTCGAACAGACAGTTGTCCATGCTCAGATTCCGAATCATGAGCTCAGTGAAAGTCGCGCCTGAGAAGTCAATCCCCGTCCAAGCCCCTGGCCCGTTGAGGCCCACAACGAGGTCGTCAAAGCGCGCCCCACGTAGGTCCACCCGGCCCTCGAACCGGGGTAGCGCAACATCATCCAACGGCGCGCCGGCCGCGAGCCTTCGCACTACGTCGTTGTCGATCACCGCCATACGTATCCTCGCCTCCCCATGCTACCGGCTCGTTGCCGAGGAGCGGAGGACCGAGCAGAAGCTGGCGTACGACTCGACGCGGAGCGAGGCGGGACCTTGCGCCAGAACCTGCTGCAGCTCGTCGATATCCACCTTGGCCCTCCCTTCGCCCGAGTGTACCCCAGAACTACGGTTCTTCCTTCAAGAAGCGCCAGTCCCAATGGGGATTCTGCTCGAGCTCGCGGAGGAAGTGCCGCGCGTCGATGACCCAGCCGTAGTCGGTATCGAACCAGGCGCGTTCGCCGCGGAGGCCCGCCTCGACGGCGAAGAGCTCGAGGAGGCGACGGGTGGCTTCGAGGCTGTGGAACATGATGGTGAAGAAACGAAAGGCCACCACCTGCTGACGGAACACGGGGTCGAGAAGCTCGTTGGTCGCGTAGTCCTCGATGTAGCCGGCGTCATCCGCGTCGGCATAGAGTATGGCAGGAAACGGCAGCTGGATGTCTTGCTCCCGAAGCTCCAACTGCGTGTCGTCGCCCACGGCAAGCACGCCGAGCTCGCCCGCGACTTGGTCGAAGATGGGCCGGAATGCGGCCACTTCCCACGACGGCTCGCACGCGACGATCACACTTTGCCCCATGCGTCGAGAGTAGCACGAGAGGGCGAAAGCGGCTGGCTACCGCGCAAGCAGCTGCGCGCGGAGCTCGTCGATGGGACGGCCAGCGAGTCGCGAGCGCGTCACGTGCTCAAGCGCAGTCCTCTTCAGCCATCTTGTCGCACTCCTCGTCGAAGACGCGGTTCGCGTCGGGGTCTTGATCAAAGAACCGTTCCCAGAACCCCGACTGCATCCACGGAGCGGGAGACCGCTCTACCCCACGGTCTGTTTCAGTGGGGACCCAGGTCGAGGGCATCGTTGAATCGACGACATCAAACAGATTCTCGTCGAACAGTACGGGAACAACATCCTCTTCCGACACAATCCTGTACTTCATGACCGTCGCACCGCGCTCAATGGACAGTACGTAGTACTCGCGCCCCATCTTCAGCCGAGCCCATCCCAGCCTGTTCGCCAGAGCATCCTCCCTAAGTCTGACTCTCATTGCGCGGACCCTCGATGAGCACCGTTGTGATGCATGCAGCTCACCTTCGGACGAGGAGGACCTTCTTCTCCAGCAGATCTTCCATGGCGAAGCGGACGCCTTCGCGGCCGAGGCCGGAGTCTTTCACGCCGCCGTAGGGCATGTGATCGAAGCGGACGGAGGCGGTGTCGTTGACCACCAGGCCGCCCACGTCGAGGTCGCGATAGGTCTGCGCGATGACCTTTTGCGAGTCGGTGAATACGGAAGCCTGGAGGCCGTAGCGGGTGCCGTTGACGGCGGCCAGGGCTTCGTCGAGTGCAGAATACACTTGAATGGTGACCACCGGTCCGAAGACCTCTTCTTCCACCACCTTGAGGCCGCGGCCTGCGCCCTCGATGGCCAGCACCGTGGCGGGGACCCGGTTGCCGGTTCGATCGCCGCCGGTGAGGCGCTTGGCGCCGGCAGCCACCGCCTCGTGGACCCACTCGTCGACGCGCTTGGCGGCGCCTTCGTCGATGAGGGGACCGAGCACGGTGGCCTCGTCGAGCACGTCGGCCGGGGCGAGCGCAGAGGTTCGCGCCACGAAGTCGCGGGTGAAGGCCTCGGCCACGCTCTCGTGCACGAAGATGCGCTGGGTCTTGATGCACACCTGACCCGCGTAGGCGAAGGCGCTGCCGGTAAGCGATGCAGCTGCGTGCGACGACGCGTCGGCGTGTACGATGGCCGCCGCGTTGCCGCCCAGCTCCAGGGTGACGAGCTTCTTGCCGCAGATGCTCTTGAGATGCCAGCCGACCTTGGCGCTGCCGGTGAAGGAGAGGTTGGTGAAGCGATCGTCTTTCACCAGGAGCTCGGCCACCTCGACGTCGCAGGGGAGCACCTGCAGCGCATCGGTGGGTAGCCCCGAGGCGCGCACCAGCTCCGCCAGCGCCAGCGCCGTGAGCGGCGTTTGCGGGGCCGGCTTGAGGACCACCGGCACGCCGCAGGCGAAGGCCGGCGCCAGCTTGTGGGCCACCAGGTTGAGCGGG